>CAJVXH010000119.1 GCA_913009835.1 uncultured bacterium | reverse complement strand
TGTGTGACTGGAGTTCAGACGTGTGCTCTTCCGATCCTGATGACATGTAGCCTCGAATCCCAGACATAAATGTCTGGGGCACAATCACAAAACAGTGAATACATCATCATGGCATCTCCGAAACCTCGATCATTCAAGGGCACACGTGATTTCACACCACGGGAAATGATCCCTCGTGAAAAGATCATTGACTCGATGAAACGGGTGTTCCGTCTGTATGGCTTCAGCCCGTTGGAAACTCCGGCGTTGGAAATGCTCTCCGTCCTGACTGGAAAGTACGGCGAGGAAGGCGAAAAGCTGCTCTATAAACTTGATTACAAGAATGATGATTTCATGAACCGGGTTGCATTACGGTATGATCTGACCGTTCCGCTGGCACGGGTGATCGCCTCGCACCCGGAATGGCCGATGCCGTTCAAACGTTACCAGGTGCAACCGGTCTGGCGTGCGGACAAACCGCAGACCCGTCAGGGACGGTTCCGTGAATTCTATCAATGTGATATTGACACCGTAGGTGCGCCAGAAGGGTTGGCGGACGCCGAGATTCTGGCGTTGACCGTCACCATGCTCGACGATCTCGGCTTCAAGGATGGTGACAAGAGGGCGATAGTGCAGCTCAATCACCGTAAAGTGCTGGAAGGGATTTGTGTCTACGCCGGCCATCCCCGTGAGGATCTTGCCGGATTCTGCCGGGTGCTGGATAAGTTGGACAAGATCGGACGCGAAGGAGTTGTATCTGACCTCATAGACATGGGGATTAATGATGAGGGTATAGATAGGGTTGATTCACTTCTAAAGCTCAGTGGGATGTATGGCAGTTTGAGTAGCACACCAGCAGATGAAAAAATCGATCATGTGCTGGCAATACTTGATAATAACCAAGCTGCAACCGAAGGACTGGAAGGAATCCGTTCAATTCTTCAATCCTTGAAAGAGCTTGGAACAGATCTATCCCGGATCAATTTTAATCCAGTATTGGCACGTGGCCTGGACTATTACACCGGCGCGGTCTTTGAGTCCACCCTGCCCGGGCAGCCGCATATCGGTTCGCTGACGGGCGGTGGACGTTACGACAAATTGATCGGCCTTTATGGTGGCGGCGACAAACCGGCAGTGGGTACAACCATCGGCCTCGACCGCATGTTCGCCGCGATGGAACAACTGGGAATGGTTGATACGGAAGCTGCCACGGTAACCCGTGTTCTGATCGCTGCCTGGTCAGCCGATCAGATGTCGGCCTGTTTGCAGGCGGTGCGTGTTTTTCGTGAGGCTGGCGTCCCGGCGGAAGTGTTCCCCACAACGGGCAAGCTGAAGAAACCATTCTCACACGCCGATAAGTTGAATATTCCTTATGTCGCGGTAATCGGCCCGGACGAGGCAGGTAATCCTGATGGTCTCCACGTCAGCCTCAAGGATCTGTCGCAGGGAACGCAGGAGACGCTGCAGGTTGCGAACGCGGCGGAGAAGGTTTCATCAACGAATCGTTCAGCCCCGTCATCCTGAACGTTTTTGTGAAGGATCTCGCTTTTTCTGTATCAGTTTTGTCCGCGCTTGACGAGCAAGCACGGGCCTGTTTCTCAGGTACCAGGTGTGTAATCCATTGGGCCGCGTTGGGCGAGCCAACACGGGCAGGACTAATATTCAATGTTTAACGAGACATAATCATGCCCTACAAAACCTTAGTCCTCGGTGGCACCGGCTTCATCGGCCATCATATAGTCCGTGAACTGCTCGAAAACGGACACAGTGTCCGGGTGATGGCCCGTCCAAATCGCAACCGTTCCCTGCTCGAGGGGATGGACGTTGAGATTGTGGACGGCGACCTGTCCAAAACTTCCACTATCCTCGCGGCGTTGGAGGGTTGCGACGCGTTGATCCATGCCGCTGCCTACTACCCGATCTTCTGCTTTGATCCGAAGAAGGAAGCTGAGTTCGGACGTAGCCAGATCCTCCGTATCCAAGAAGCGCTGACCCGTCATCCGGTGGAACGGTTTGTCTACATCAGCGGTCCAGCGGCGGTGGGACGGTATGCGGATGGTCGTCCGGAGGATGAGGACTCGCCATGGCCGCAAATCCGAATGAAGAGCGCATATGCAAGGGTCAAACGTGAGATGCAGGATCTCGTTCTCTATAACGGGAAGAAGCACAATGCCATCGTTGCGGCCCCGGGCGGAGTTTTTGGGCCCGGCGACCGTAAGCCGACATCGGGTAGGGTAATTGTCGATATCGCGAAGAATCATATGCCGATTGCTTTGAGAGGACGTGCCAACGCGGCCAGCGTGTTCGCAGTGGCAGAAGGTATTCGGCTGGCGTTGGAAAAGGGTAAAGTTGGACGGCTGTACGTACTCGGCCAGGAGAATTTGACCATCCCGGACCTGATGAAACGTATGGCTAAAATCACCGGCGGGACATCACCAAAGATCACATTATCGCCGGAGTTTGTCCGACCACAGTTGCTGATCGCGGAACGTCTGGCCTTTCACGCTGGCAAACCCGCACCGTTGATGCCGTTGATCGCGGCTGATTTCGCACTGTTTGGTGAATATATGAGTAGCGATGTCGCGAAGGCGGAATTGGGGTACGATCCGTCGAAATATCCCCTCGACGAAGCCCTTAAGCAGGCGTACGAGTGGTTCAAGGAGAAGGGGATGGTTTAGCGTTTCTGTTTCTCAGCAGCACACAACAATGGCAAGGTGGGCGAGCTCTGGACTGCCCTCAGAATTGCAAACGATTGATCTATGTCATTCATTGGTTTCGATCCCAGCCAGTTCTCTAATTCCATCACGGAATACCTGAAAGCTTTTCGATTGATTGGTGTCTACATTCATGTGAGGAGCGATGTTTCCAGCCCACTCACATTTTGCCTGTCCTGTAAGTGGCCACCCGAGTTTTTTCAGCTTTTGTGATCCGCCTCTATAAACGGCGTCTGCAAGCTTTTCCCACGTACCACAAATACTGTCTTGAGTATAGTCTTTCAGAACCTGCCTCTTTGCACGTGGATATGCCGCTAACACGGCTTCACGGTCTCCCAATAACCAGGCTTCTCCTTCTTCTATCGCAATTCTGAATAGCGTTTTCGGTCGAGGATTGCAGCTATTCAGCACATCGAGTAATTCTTGTTTGAACACTGAGCAGTCCTTGGCATCCAAGTCAACAACTACAACAACGGTTGCCGGGACATTTTGTAGACTCTTTCCGAATCCACTGAGCAATCGAGGTAATCGATCGAGAAGGATTCGTTTCTTCGGATCAGTCTTTCCCCTTAGATCCTTTGGAATACGTCCACCGCCCATGTAAGAAATTATTCTGTAGCTATGATCTTTCCCGTTTGGGCGAAGGATTTTCTCTAAAACAGAATCTAATGCGATTTTACCAGATGCATCTTCGACAAGTATTTCAAAGTGCATTGGTTGGCCTCGCATCCAGATAATCGCTGTACCAGAGACCGCCCAAGGGTAATCCCTCATCTACCAAGGCTTTAACAGTTGGATCATCACTAGCCCTTCGAATAGTTGAAAATCCATCTTGACCCTTTTCAAGAATCCACGTCTCTTCAGGTGTAAGTGCATCTACAAAATAGGGTTGATGAGTGGTGACAAATATCTGCGATCCTTTGCGACTTTTCGCATGATCCCGAAACTCCTGTACAAGTACTTCCAAGAGTTTGTGATAAAGACCGTTTTCCGGTTCCTCGATGCATAAAAATGGTGGTGGAGATGGATCTTCAAGTTGTAACATATACGCAAAAACTTTAAGAGTACCGTCAGACATTTGTTGGGCGTAGAAAGGATCTTCAAACCCACTATCGTTGAACCGAAGAAGAAGTCTACCATCGGGTGTTTTCTTAGTGTCTATGCTTCTAAGGCCAGGAATTTTGTTGGCTATTCGATCGAGAATCGATTGAAACTCTTTAGGCTGCTCTCGTTCCATAAACTGCACAACATTGCTAAGATTATCTCCAAGGCTATTTAGATGTCTTTGAGGACCAGCCAATGGAAAGCTACGAGCTGCATTCGGGGTAAAATAACTCAAATACCATCCCTCAATGAACTGGCGGAATGCAGATATCCGAGGGTGTTGCTTCAGTGCACCAAGAGTTGCAATTCCGAGTTTACGTTTATCTTGTAGTTCAATAACTTCTGTTTCTCCACTTTCTTTTGCTTGGGATCTTGATTCAATTTCTTTCATTAACTTAAATAAATCAAAAAGTCCTCTATCTTCATCTATCAGTTGTCCTTGTTCTTCCTCTTTCCACACGACTCCTTTACCTTCATTCAAATAGAGGAAAGAAAATGGTCGACCACGTCTTTGTCGATCACGCCGCTGACGAAGACGTTCCCGTTTTACGTAAGGGCGGCCATTGGTATCAACATCAATAGCAAGTTCATATGTAATAGGTCTTGATTTCACAGTTTGTCTATAATAGATATGGAATTCAATCGGTTCGCCGCTTCCCTGAGAACGAATTCGCTCAAACCCACCCCGCCCCTTTGCGTCACAAGCTTCTTCAACCCCAAGTTTCAAACAATCAGCGAGGAAACCAAAGGCATCGAATAGTGAACTCTTTCCAACACCGTTTTTCCCAATGACCGCCGTCATGGGTGTTAGCGGTTGGGCTTGTCTTTTATTCCATAATATACCGAGTGTAATATCTTTCAACACACGGTAATTTTTAATCTTGAAACCTTCTATCTTTGCCATAGTTATTCCTTCCCTGGTCTTAACCGCTTGATCGAACCATACAATGATTTTGCGCTTCATGTCCGAATGGGACGATTTCCCATTGTGGATAGAATCAGAGCTGAACGGCGAACTTGGTTAGTTTCCGCTTTGCCTTCCCAACGGGTCTTGTTGCGTAACTAGGCGGCTAAATATAACTTGTGAACACTATAACAACATGATCCTCCTATCGCCTTCAAGAGCTACGTCCACCGAGCGCTCTCTGTGTCACCGTTGCCGGATTGAATGGCCCGCTGTATCTTCCGATCCCATCCCACAAGCAACGCTGAGGAGCGACTCATGGCAGACACATACAAAGACCCATACGGGGCAAAATCCACCCTCAATCTGAAATCCGGAGATGTCAACTATTGGCGTCTCGCCGCATTGGAAGAAAACGGTCTGGGTACGATATCCAAGCTGCCCTATTCCATCCGTGTGCTGCTCGAAGCCGTGTTGCGCAACAACGACGACTTCATCGTGACCAACGATCACATCAAGGCGTTGGCGAATTGGGACCCGAAGTCGAAAGAACGTGGCGAGATCCCGTTCAAGCCAGCTCGGGTGATCCTGCAGGATTTCACCGGCGTCCCGGCGGTGGTGGATCTGGCGGCCTTACGTTCGGCGATGGAACGGATGGGCGGCGACCCGAAGAAGATCAACCCGCAGGTACCAGTTGACCTGGTGATTGACCACAGCGTGCAAGTGGATTTCTTCGGCACTCCGGACGCTATGCAGAAGAATGAAGCGAAGGAGTTCGAACGTAACCAGGAGCGGTACGAGTTCCTCAAGTGGGGCGCGACCGCGTTCGACAACTTCCGGGTGGTGCCGCCGGCAACTGGCATCGTGCACCAGGTAAATTTGGAATATCTGGCTCAGGTGGTGCATGTTTTCGATCATGATGGCGAAGCTACGGCGTTGCCGGATAGCCTCGTCGGCACCGATTCACATACGACCATGATTGACGCGCTCGGCGTTGTCGGCTGGGGCGTTGGCGGAATTGAGGCCGAAGCGATCATGCTCGGTCAGCCGATTTACATGCTCGCGCCGGATGTGATCGGGATGCATCTGACTGGATCGGTGTATGACGGCATCACCGCTACTGACGTGGTTCTTGCGGTGACCGAGAAGTTGCGCGCTTATGGAGTAGTCGGAAAGTTCGTCGAATTCTTCGGGCCGGGGGCGAATGAGCTCAGCCTGGCTGACCGGGCGACGATCTCCAACATGTCGCCGGAATATGGCGCGACCATGGGCTTCTTCCCGGTTGATGAGGAAACGTTGCGGTATCTGCGTTTCACCGGACGTGACGAAGCAGCGGACAACACCGAAGCCTATTGCAAGGCGAACATGCTGTTCCGTACCGATGACGCGCCGGAACCAGAGTTCACAGACGTTATTGAGTTGGATCTGAGCACTATTGAACCAGCGTTGGCCGGGCCGAAACGTCCCGCCGACCGTATCACCCTCAAGCGGATGAAGAAAACGTTTGAGGAGCAGCTTATCGCCCCCGCAGGCGTTCAGGGGATTGGCTTAAAGGATGATCAGCTCGCCAGCACAGGCACCTATAAGCAAGGCGAGTACCAGGTTGAGCTGAAGCACGGTAGCGTTGTGATCGCCGCGATTACTTCATGCACCAACACCAGCAATCCGAGCGTGATGATCGGTGCCGGTCTGGTTGCGAAGAAGGCGGTTGAGAAGGGGTTGAAAGTTCCTCCGTTTGTGAAGACCAGCCTTGCGCCGGGTTCGCAAGTGGTGACTGAGTATCTGCGTCAGGCTGGCTTGGATAAACCACTGGACGCGCTGAACTTCAACCTCGTCGGGTACGGCTGTACAACCTGTATTGGCAACTCCGGTCCGTTACCGGAACCGGTGCTGGACGCGATCAAACAGGGCGACCTGGTGGTGACCGGTGTGCTGTCCGGCAACCGAAATTTTGAGGGCCGGGTCAGCCCACACACCAAGGCAAATTATCTCGCCAGCCCGCCGCTGGTGGTCGTGTATGCTCTGGCTGGACGGGTAGATATTGACTTCGACTTCGATCCCGTCGGCGAAGGTACGGATGGGCCGGTTTATCTCCGTGACCTCTGGCCATCGACGAAGGAAGTGCAGGACGCGCTCGACTCCGCTATTACACCGGCGATGTACCGCGAACAATACAGCAATGTGTGGTCCGGTTCCGAACACTGGCAGGCGATCAAGCCACCCAGCGGTGACATTTTCAAGTGGGATGACACCTCCACCTATATCCAGGAGCCGCCGTTCTTCGTGGACATGACCCTCGATCTGCCGGAGGCCAAGCCCATAGAAAACGCACGCTGCCTGGCATTACTTGGTGACACAATTACTACCGACCACATCAGCCCAGCAGGTGTGATCTCGCGTCAGAGTCCAGCCGCCGATTACCTAACCTCGCATGGCGTCGAACCGCAGCATTTCAACAGTTACGGCAGCCGTCGCGGGAATGACCGGGTGATGGTGCGGGGAACGTTTGCGAACATCCGTCTGAAGAATTTGCTCGCACCGGGGACTGAGGGTGGGGTCACCCGTCACCAACCCAGCGACGAGCAGATGTTCATCTACGACGCATCGCTCAAGTACAAGACCGAAAGCACCCCGCTGGTCATTTTCGCGGGCAAGGAATACGGGACTGGTTCCAGCCGTGACTGGGCGGCCAAGGGTACATTTATGCTCGGCGTCAAGGCTGTGATCGCACAGTCGTTCGAACGTATCCACCGTAGCAACCTGGTCGGGATGGGCGTCCTGCCGCTGCAGTTCAAGGACGGCGACAGCTACGAATCACTCGGCATCACTGGCCATGAACAGTTCAACATCGTCCTTCCCGATGAGATGACGCCGTTCATGGATGTGGAGCTGGTGGTCAAGGGTGACGGTGGCGAGAAGCGGGTGCCATTAACCCTGCGTCTGGACACGCCGGTGGAAGTGGTGTATTACCGTAACGGCGGTATTCTGCACACGGTTTTGCGGCAGTTGGCAAAGGAGTGAGATGACAGTCCACAGTCTACAGCAAAAGCAAACTCCTGCCGGTCAACCGGCAGGGGGTTGCTCGTATATTCTGAAAGCGATGTGAACGCTGGAGCTGAAGCTCCAGGGCACCAGTCAATCAGCCGCGTTACCCGCCTGCGGCGGTGTAACACGGGCACCATAATGGGAACCGTTAGGCAGGTCACACACTCCGCGAATCCGAATTCCCTGCGCATTCCAGCTTCGAATTATCGCTACCTTGTCGAATTAGATGTACCCGTATGCACGTCGCTTTTATGATCTGCACCGGATTATAGTAGTTCTTGAAAGTCCGTCTTGATCGAGGTCATTCTGATTGAAGTTCGGCGTCTGTTTGCCGAACGGAATGAAGAAGGTCCAGCTTAGCAAGTGGTTATGCAAGTCACAAACGGTGGTGTAGTTCGGTCTTCTTCAAACGTTGACGGTAAAAAGACTCCGTCCACGTTTTCAGAATGACTTACATCGTGCGGCACTTTTGAGAATGACTACAGCTTGTTTGGATGGTCCGTGCGTGCCAGCAGGCACTGGGCCGTGTATGGAAACGAGTTCCCAAGAAGACGACAAGGATATATCGATGAACATGAAGGAGTTGCAGGCTGCGGTTCGTAAGTACACGCGACCCAATCCTGCCAAATATACCTGGCAGTTGCTGAACACGGTGCTGCCGTATATCGTGCTCTGGGGCATGATGATAGCTTCAGTCGTTGTCGGCCTGTCATACTGGGTAACGTTATCGCTGATCCTGGCAACCTCAATTTTCCAGGTCCGCATTTTCATCATCTTTCACGATTGCTGCCATCGTTCGTATTTCAAATCGCAGGCAATGAATCGTTTTTGGGGTACGATCATGGGGATCGTGACGTTCACGGCGTATGACGCCTGGGCGGGCGAACACCTGACGCATCATTCGAGTGTGGCGGACCTGAGCCGTCGCGGAGTAGGTGATATCTGGACCTTGACGGTCAGTGAATATCATGCGGCATCACGATGGAAACAGTTTCTGTATCGAACGTTCCGCAATCCGTTCGTGTTGTTCGGCCTCGGTCCGATCTGGGTGTTCCTGATCTTCAACCGGATGTTCCAGAAAGGGATGAGCAAACGTGAACGGTGGAGTATCGTCTTCACCAATCTCGCGATACTCGGTGTAGCTGGAATTTTGAGTCTCACGATCGGGTGGCAGAACTACCTGTTGATCAAACTACCGATAATTTACCTCTCCGGCGCATTCGGAATCTGGCTCTTCTACGTGCAGCACCAATTCGATCCGACACACTGGTACGATCACGACAAATGGGACTTTGTCACCGCTTCGTTGAACAGCAGTTCCTATTACAAGTTGCCGAAGGTGTTGCAGTGGATGTCCGGCAACATCGGGCTGCATCATGTTCATCATGCGAACGCGCGCATACCGAACTATCACCTGCAAGCCTGTCTCGATAACACGCCCTCGCTACAGAATGTCGTTCCGATGACTTTACTCGACAGCCTGAAAACTATCCGGATGAACCTGTGGGACGAGAGTATGCAGAAACTGGTTAGCTTCCGATCATTGAGGACGGTGTGAGGTTTCCGTGAAACAACGGGGATTGTTGTGCCTGTTGGGCTAGCGATTATCCCGACTTGTCGAGCAAGTCGGGGCATACAGAAGAAACCCGAGGCCAAAGCCCCGGGCCACACTTATTCGGTCTACTCTCAGAATCTATCAGTGTTTAGAACACCGAGATCCTTCACTTCGTTCAGGATGACGAGCTCGGTACGCCGATCATTTCATCAACGTCACCGATTATTT
Source organism: uncultured bacterium (assembly GCA_913009835.1). Lineage (GTDB taxonomy): Bacteria > Electryoneota > Electryoneia > Electryoneales > Electryoneaceae > BMS3BBIN04. The sequence goes on along the minus strand of CAJVXH010000119.1, from coordinate 1,415 downwards.
CATCAACGTCACCGATTATTTCATCAGCGTCACTTTACGAACTTGCGAGAACTCGCCTGGCACATTGGCGTGAATGAAATACAAGCCGCTGGTCAAGTTGGATGCGTCGAAGCTGAACTGGTGCGCGCCAGCGAGGTATCGACCATCTGCCAACACCGCCACCTGTTGCCCGTTGATGTTATAAACAGCCATGTTCAACTGAGCGGCATCCGGCAGATCCATTGAGATCATGGTTGTCGGATTGAATGGGTTCGGGTAGGCCGCGCCCAACGCATAGTTTTCGGGCAACTGTTCGCCAACAACCTCATCCTCGGTGACAGAAATCCCGGCGCTATTCAGCTTATCGTTCAGCTCACCACTGACTGGCCACATTTTCTCATCGTTGAAAATCGAAATCATCTCCTCGCCCTGGTTCCCGTATTGCCCCCCAGTCTTGAGAAAACTCAGGCCATCAGTGCTGTACACGATCCAGGGGTATATACCGAAATACATCCCTAAGATGTAATTTCCGCTGGGGGCGATAGCTGGGATATACTGCATGATTCTGTACTGACGGCTACCTGGTGGGAGCCGAAGATTATCAAAGGACCAGGTTGTAACCGTGTTATTGGTTGGTACATGGGTGACCGTGCTCCACACATCAAACGGATCCATCGGTCCGATCCGTTCGATCATCAGGTCGAAGTTGACAAGGCCGCCGGTGTGCGGGAGTACAATGGGCGGATTGACCGGCTCCACGGAGATGGCGACAGGATCGGGGTTTGTGGCGAAATTATTCTCCCACCACTGGATCTGGCTCTCTTGACTTGATGACGCGATTACATCCAGACGGCCATCGTCGTTCAGATCAACCACGCAGATGCCACGAGGACTCTCATAGTCGCCATCAATGATAGACATGGTGAAGTTTCCATCGCCGTCATTGGCAAACCACAGCAGGGAATCACTCTGCTCCGCGGTAACGACCAGATCGATTGATCCGGTGCCATCCAAGTCGACCGCGACAATGTCGAACGCACCGAGGATTTCTGTATTAATATCGTGTCTGGTGAATTGCATTGCGCCATTGTTTTCCCACCAGGTAACGGTGTTTGCCACATATGTTGTGGCGGCGACATCCAAATCTCCGTCATCGTCCAAATCAGCAGCGACCGCGGAACGGACCCCGTTCACATCGTCATCGATGACCACTTTTGTGAATGCTTCCTCTCCATCGTTCTGATACCAGACCAATTCATCCATTGTGTAACCGCAGGCAAGGATGTCGAGGTCGCCATCCTGGTCAAGGTCGACCCCTGTCGCGTCCGTGGCTCCGGCGAATTCCACATCCACAGGACGTGGCAGATAATTAGATCGGAAGAGCGTAGTGTAGGGAAAGAGTGTAGATCCCGGTGGTCGCCGTAGCATTAAAAAAA
>CAJVXH010000118.1 GCA_913009835.1 uncultured bacterium | reverse complement strand
TCAGACGTGTGCTCTTCCGATCTCAGCCGATGGTTTTGTCACGCAGGTCGGCGTCTTTGATCTCGTTAAACTCGGGAATCAGTTCCAGCAGACGGTCTTTCATGGTGGTCGCTCTCAATTAAATGGATCGAAGTGTTGCATATTATCGTGACATATTTCCCATGTCGCAAGAGACACCGGGTCCATCTTTGACAGGCGTCAAAACTTCCGGTCCCGGGATTCACGTCCTTAATGAAAACCATTTGCCATCAAGAGGAACAACTCATGACTGATATTACTTTCAGCCCATCAACAAGTCTGGGGCAGATCGCAGCTGACCATCCGGAAACTGTCTCAGTATTCCTTGATTTGGATCTGGATTTCTGCTGTGGAGGAAAAGACAGCCTGGAGCGAGCGTGCTCAGCCGCCAAATTGAATGAATCAGAGGTTGTCGAACGACTGGTCAAGGTCGCAGGTCAAAGCGATTCATCAACACAAGGGTGGAGCGACTCGTCAACAGCTGATCTGATCAAGCACTTGGTCGACGCTTTCCATCAACCACTCCGCATCCTGCTGCCCAACCTGGAGACGCTCTCGCTGAGAGTTGAAGAAGCCCATGGTCCAAATCACGGGGCGGTGTTAACGAAACTTCGGGAAACGGTGCAGGCGTTCAAGGCTGACCTGTTGCAACACCTCGAAGACGAAGAGACTCGACTGTTTCCAATGCTTGAAACGGGCAACAGTGAAGAGATATCCAAGTTGATTCAGGGATTGAATGAGGATCATCTGAACGTAGCCGCGGTGCTTGAACAGTTCCGTGAATTGACAAATTCGTACACACTGCCTGAAGATGCCTGTGGTACCTGGAAATCCCTGTGGTGGAACTTGCAAAAGCTGGAATCTGATTTGAAGCGACACATCCATCTGGAAAACAACGTGCTCTTTCCACGTTTCACCCAGCAATAAATTCAGTGAGTTAATTCAGATCTGTCCATTTAGATCCGGCATTTAGCCGGACCGTTTTATTCTGATCGAGCTATAATTAGGGACAGACCCCTATTATTAGCACCTTCTGTCACAAATAATAGGGGTCTGTCCCTAATTTATAATTTTCAGATGAACGCATTGCAAATGTTTCAGCAATATGGCAGCATCTGCAAAGCGGTGTTTTCAGGTGGCATACTGATCGATCCTTGTTCAGGTATTGTGGCTCCAAGCTCGCCCTCTCCAGTTAGCTGTATCGGCCCAATTTCTTATATTCAGCTGAGTCAGGTATTTTGGCTGGCTGAACTTATCTTCGTAAAAAACAGCATCTTACATATATTCAAGGAGTACAGGGCCATGCAGACGAATAACGGTCACGAGAAGACCTTCGAGGTCAAGGTCGGCCTTGCGGACATGCTTCGCGGCGGCGTGATCATGGATGTTACAAACGCTGATCAGGCAAAGATCGCTGAAGACGCTGGCGCAGCATCGGTTATGGCGCTGGAACGTGTCCCGGCTGACATCCGCAAAGAAGGCGGTGTGGCCCGGATGAGCCGTATCCAGGTGCTGGAAGATATCATGAAGACTGTCGAAGTTCCGGTGATGGCCAAAGTGCGTATCGGGCATTTTGTGGAAGCCCAGCTTCTTGAAGCACTGGGTGTGGACTTCATCGACGAGTCAGAAGTCCTGACCCCTGCCGATGAAGAGAATCACATTGACAAGCACGCTTTCAAGGTACCGTTTGTCTGTGGATGCCGAAATCTCGGTGAAGCGTTGCGACGTATCGGTGAAGGTGCTGCCATGATGCGTACCAAGGGCGAAGCGGGCACGGGTAATGTCGTTGAAGCCGTCCGTCACATGCGTTCAGTCCAGGGCGATATGCGACGCATTCAGTCGATGGATCGCACTGAATTGATGAAGACCGCCAAGGATATGGGTGCGCCGTATGAGCAGATGCTCTACGTCCACCAACACGGCAAGTTGCCTGTCCCCAATTTCGCTGCTGGTGGGATTGCTACTCCGGCCGATGCGGCGATGATGGTGCAGCTCGGTGCGGAAACTGTCTTTGTCGGTTCCGGTATTTTTAAGGCTGGCTCGGATATCAAGGACAAGGCCGAACGGTACAAGGTACAGGGTGCGTTGGCCGCTGCGATCGTGCGTGCGGTGACCCATGCCAACGATCCGGAAGAAGTTCTGGCGGCCCAACGTGACCAGGCTGCGGTGATGGCCGGACTGGACGTACGCACCATGCCGGAAGATGAGAAGCTCGCGACACGCGGTTGGTGAGAAAAACAGTCCTGAGTCCTGAAACTTGAGTCCTGAGCAAAAGAAAAACCAGCTATGAGAATGCAGGCCCGGGGAGTGCTCGTCAAGCGCGGATTACCCGTGAAATGAACGATGATTACAAGTACATGCCCCTGTTACCGCCGCAGGCGATAACAGGGTTAATCCGCAAGTTATAAGGTACGTGTTTGTTTTCTCAGGACTAAGGACTACAGTTGGATAATCCCTGCGAACCGCCAAAAAGACGGCGGGTCACAGGGGCATATCTCCTGGCTGAGTTAACTGGATAACCGGATGCTTGCAAGTAGGGGCAAACAATCAGAAATGATCAAACTGATCTGAAGACAATTACCCGTGTGGATAATTCCGCACGGGTTTGATTTCCCAAAGGAGTGGTACCGTGCTAATCGGAGTGCTGGCATTACAGGGTGATTATGGAACTCACGCAGAAGCGTTGACGGAGATCGGTGTTAAATCTGTAGAGATTCGCCGTCCCGAGGACGCTGGCTTCCTGAACCCCAAGGCTCCACGTTACACCCGCAAGCAAGAAGCCGGAGAAGGAAAACCACTGATACGCGAGAGTGATCGTGAAGCGGTGCTACGCCCAGTTCCAGACGGACTAATCCTCCCGGGTGGCGAATCCTCGACGATTGATTTGCTCGGACGTCGCTACGGTCTCGACTTCCTGATGAGTGCTTTCGCCGCATCGGGCAAGATTCTCTTCGGAACTTGTGCTGGCGCGATATGGTTGGGCAAGGGTGAACATCACAAAGTCACCCCACTCGGCCTCATTGATGTGGATGTCGAGCGAAATGCTTACGGTCGCCAGCTCGATTCTTTCATCGAACCGATCAATGTACGCGGTCTTGATGAACCCTTCGAGGCGGTGTTCATCCGTGCTCCGAAATTTACCCGTATTGGGCCGGGCGTAGAGGTTATCGCTGAACATAACGGCGACCCGGTTCTCGTCCGTCAGCGAAACATCTGGCTGGCAACTTTTCATCCGGAACGAACGGCAGATCGTCGCTTGCATCAAATGATATTTCAGCAGATGTAGCCCGGGTTCGTGAACCCGGGGTGAGGTTGGTGGCAGGTCGGTTTAGAGAATGAACGGTAGATAATCCACGACATGAATGTCGTGGGCATGACCAAATAACCCGCATTGGTGGAACCAACACGGGCATGAGTGCCTTGATGCAATCTGAATGTTTACCACGGACTGAAGTCCGTGACAGGTTAGTTTTCTCCAGACTCCAGACTCCAGACTCCAGACTCCAGACTACTTAATCAGCGTAATCTTTTGAATCGCATTCAGTTTGCCGGGTACGTTCGCTTGCACGAAATAGATTCCGGAACTGAAATTCGTGGCGTCAAACGAAAATTCGTGAGTGCCAGCTGAAATCTTGCCGTTACTCAGTTCAGACACGACTTCGCCCATCAGGTTAAACACATTCATGCTCAGTTCAGACGTTTCCGGCAGAGTCACCGAGATTGTCGTCATGGCGTTGAATGGGTTTGGATATGCAGCATTGAGCGTGTATTCAACTGGTAGCTCAGCGACACCTTCATTATCGGATGCAATTTCTGGCCATTCTCCTGTGGCATTCCAGTCATAAACGGGAATTCCATCAGTACTCACCGCCGTCTTGGTGAATGTAAACGAATCCATCAGCACTGGTACGGGGAACATGCCCAATTTCGCATTATGTACATATTGACCTGCCGGGGCGAATGATGGAATAGCCTGTGTCATCATCGGAATATGAATGTTCGCAAACGCCGGTATGGTTGTGGTAATCGATGTTTGCACACCTGTCTCAGTCCCATTAGGCAGAGTGATCGTGGTCCAGTAGGTAACGCCAGGAAATGATTGTGGCAGGTTAGTGAAAAAGTCGATGCTGTAGGTGACATTTCCACCCTGGGCCGGTATCACTGTATTTATTCCAGTAGTCGTCAATCCACATGGATCGGCTGCGGCTTCCGGGATGATCACCTGAATTCCGTAGATATAATCTCCACTGGTACCACCATTGCCGTTGCAGGCAGCTGAGGCAACGCAAAAACGTACATCTCCTGTTCCCGCGGCTGGAGCTGTCCATCCAATGTCCCAAGAATTACCGCTATGGTTTCCGGCCTGTGTGTGGTTAATGTATGTACCACCCGTCATCTGCGTATGCGCTGCGTCTACCACATAAATCTGGCCCGCGAACTGGTTGCTCAAATCCTTTGCCGTCGCCTGAAAACCGGAACGGGAAACATTGTCAGACAGCTGGACCTGAATTGTATAGGATTGCCCAGGTGTATACTCTGCAAGTGGGGTAATTGTCAGGTCTCCCGTACCAGAATTCAGGGGATATGAACTATGACAATTATGGCAGGTTCTTTCTTGCGGGGGATCGTATGCATAGGCTGAAGGCACATGGTCAGGATACGCAAAAGCAGACGAAACGAATAGCAGCATGAGTGAAAGCAGTATAGCATGTTTCATGGAACACTCCTCTGGTTTCAATGACCTGTGATCCCCCATATATCAAAAGGTAATGATTGAAACGCCATGTGTATTAGATCCATGTCAAAAAACCAAATATGTGAGTTTAATCGGGATATCTCGAAGGTGTAAAAAATCAAGGTCTTATGATGTTCTATTCTCTTCAATCAGGCATTGACTCCATAATACTCCATAGCTCATTGTGAACCAGCAATCGCCTGCTGTCAGTTCTGTTTCTCTCCATACAAATTGTCACATCACAGAGAAAACCTCGGATCGTAATGACCCGAGGTTTTTTTTTCTGAAACTCACACTTACAGATTTTGGAATCCTGCTATGATCTGATCATCGATTGGATCGCTGTCACAACTCCGGACGCGGTCCCGATTTCACATCAAGAATATGCAATTGCAGATACACGCGTCCCATCCACTCATTTTCCTGTATTGTGTATACCAGATGGTTGCTGGCCCGGTTCGGGTCCATCCGTTGAAGGCGATCGCCGAGGTTGAACCCGATGCAATCGATCACCGATCCGGATGAGCGCACTTTGAACTTGAGGTGATTCATACCCACAATCCGTGGATATCCGGATAGTGCGATATCATAACTCACGAAGGTCGGCATTGGGTTGTTCGGACCAAAGGGAGCGAATCTCTTCAAAGATGTGAGCAGTTCATCATCTACATCATCCAGGGACAATTCAGCGTCAATGTGCAATTTGGGGACAAGGTCAGCTTCGCTCAGTGTATCACGGGCGACTTGGTTGAAACGTTCAGAAAACGCTTCAATGTTCTCCGCCTTGATTGATAGGCCAGCGGCATAGGTGTGCCCTCCAAACTGTTCGAGCAGATCGCTGCACTGGTTCAGAGCGTCATATATATCGAAGCCGGGAATGGAACGTGCTGAGCCTTTGCCAATCCCATCCTTGATGGTGATCATTACCGTCGGTCGGTAATATTTCTCGATCAGTCGGCTGGCGACAATCCCTATTACTCCGCCATGCCAACCCTCACGGGCAAGTACCAAACCGTAGTGATCATCAGGGATATGCGTTTCTTCGGCTTCCGCCAGGGCTTCATCAAGGGTGTGCGTGTCTATGCGGCGTCGGTTCCGATTCTCCTGCTCCAGCTCGATGCTCAGGGTGCGTGCGCGTTCGGCGTTCTGAGTGATCATCAGGTCAACCGCGCGATCTGCTGAACCCAGCCTTCCGACGGCGTTAATGCGTGGAGCGATGCCGTAGATGATCTGCCCGACATCGATCTGACCATTTCGAAGATGTGCGGTCTCGATCAGTGCCTGCAGCCCGATCAAGGGGTCACGATTTGCCTTTTTCAATCCCAGGTCAACGAGAATGCGGTTCTCATCCACCAGTGGGACTATGTCGGCAGCTGTTCCCACTGCGACAAGGTCGAGGTAGCGGTCGAGATAGGTTTCATCGAGTTGTAGCTCTATGGCAACAGCCTGCGCCAACTTGAAGGCAACTCCGCAACCAGCCAGCTCCTTGAAGGGGTAGGTCGAACCGGGTATCTTGGGATTGATTACCGCCAGCGCATCAGGAACATCCTCTCCGGCCTGGTGATGGTCAGAGATGATGATGTCCATATCGAGCTCTGTAGCTCTATTTGTCTCTTCGACTGCTGTGATGCCGCAATCAACAGTGATCAGCAGGTGCGCGCCTGCATCCTTGGCCTTCTCGATTCCCGAGACGGAAACCCCATATCCTTCACCTTCGCGGTTCGGGATATAGTAGCGGACACTTCCACCCAAATCTCTGAAGAAGAGGTAGAGCAGGCTGGCGGATGTGATTCCATCCACATCATAATCTCCGAAAATGAAGATCAGCTGCTTTTCCTGTAGGGCGACGATGATACGTTCGACGGCCGCTTCCATGTGTTTAAACAGGAAGGGATCGTGAAGAGCGGAGCGGTCTGGATTGAAAAACGATTCAGCCTGTTCCGGATTTTCTATACCTCTCTTCAGAAGCAGACGAGCTACGACTGGACGTACTCCCATAGCATCGGAGAGTTCGAGCACAGACGCAGAGTCAGCCTCAGAAGCTAACTCCCAGTGTTTCAGCATGTTTTATCTATCGGTTGTTCACGTGTTTCGAATTGATACTGCTGCACATCGTCCTGGACTGATTAAACTGGTGTTCATACAACCCGTTTAATTTCAGGCCCGGGGAGTGCTTGTCAAGCGCGGATGACCCCAGACATAAATGTCTGGGGCAATCTCACTTGCCACGGACTTCAGTCCGTGGTGACAATCCCATACTTTACCTGTAAAGCAATAATGAAGCGCGAGGCGGTCTGTAAGCCGAATTCTGTTCCTTCTTCACGAAGGTGACGGTCATCGATCTTGGCGTCGTCTCTCAACGGCGCTCGACGCAGCCTACCCACGGGTGCAAACGCGGCGGACAACCACGTGGTGCATCGCGAAGGGGGTCATCACGGTCCCTTCGTTGCCAGCACCTCCCCGACTATTTGGCTTTGCTCCGGATGGGGTTTACCCTGCCAGGTCTGTTACCATCCCTGCGGTGGGCTCTTACCCCACCGTTTCACCCTTGCCTGTGCCGGAGAAAGCTGAGATCAGGTCAAAATGTTCACTTACCACGGACTTCAGTCCGTGGAGACAGGCCCGTGTTTGCTTGCAAACGCGGATCATCCCGATTTGACGAGCACATCGGGGCAAACATCCTGTTTATTCACCTGCCCTCAGCTTTCTCCGGCCATCGGCGGTCTGCTCTCTGTTGCACTTTCCATCGCCTCACGGCGCCCGGCCGTTAGCCGGCATCCTGTCCTGCGGAGTTCGGACTTTCCTCCCCTGCTGAATCTCAAGCGCGGATTTTCAGTCCACATCGACCAGCTCAGGCGACCATCCAACCTCCTCGGCCACTCCAGAATCAGGCGCAAGGTAAGCAATGAAGATTGCTTCTGTGGTGAAATGCCGGACATTACCCTCCACGCTCCCAACTCAAACTCTGAGAGGGGGATCAATAAAAAGGGACAACCAGTATTTTCTGGATGCCCCTGCTATTCGTGATGTCTGGGTAGGGTCAAGTCATTTCAAACGAATGAGTGCATCTCGCACAGATCGAATAACATCTCAGGAATATGCGTGCATCCCACCGAAGAAGTAGTTTCCGAAGAAGCTGACGAACAAGAACAGCATTCCGAGCACGATTAGTACCGCCGCCCGGTCGCCGGACCATTTCCGTTGGTAGCGTGCGTGCAGGAAGACGGTGTAGAACAGCCAGATGATCAATGCGCCCACTTCCTTGGGATCCCAACTCCACCATGTTCCCCAGGCCTTTTCGGCCCAGATCGCTCCAGCGAACAGAGCGCCGACTGTGTATAGCGGATAGCCAATTGCGACGGCTGAATAGGCGATTTCTTTTAATACCGGACGCGCAACCCCTATCTTCGGCAGCCAACCCACCGCACTCACCCCAATCACCAGGTGAACCAACGGTACAATAAACCAGCTCAATACCAGCACTGGCCCGAAGAACTCAAAGATTTTCAGATAGCTGCGGGGAGTGAGGGTGATGTTTCCACTCTTGATGGCGAATCCAATCAAAATCGCTGAGAACAGCAATGCCAGCACCACTGTCATGAATTCGTGCATCCCGTTGCCACGGTACTTTTGAGGCAACCGCACATGAAGAAATGGCCATAATATCGTTGCGATTATCATCCCGATGCCGAGCCCTATCGCCGGACCGCCCAGAAGACTTGTGCCGATCCCCTTTCCCAGCGCGAAACCGGTAAAGAGGCCCATCTGCTCACCAGCAGCCGCGATATTGATTTCAGGAGGCAATAAACCTGTCACATGCATTACCAGCCAGCTCGCTATCGGCAGACCAATCCAAAACGTTCCGAATTCTACCCACGAAAAGGCTTTCAACTCTTTCGCTCGTTTGCGGCTCAAATTTCCTTCTTCAGAACCGGCGGTAAGCAATACTAGAGCGGCGGCAGCGAAGGACATCAGGAAAGCGCCCGAACCCAGGGCTGCAAGCGAGACATGAATAGCCAGCCAGGTCGATTGCAATGCCGGCATCAACTGACGGTTGACATCCGATGGGAGCAGACTCGCGGTCACCATCAGCATCACCGCAACCGGGATCAGGAACACCCCGATCCTGGTGTTGCGATATCGGATAACGAACGCGATCAAACCTGCTACAACCATCCACGCCATCAGCCCCATGTACTCGTACATGTTCGCCAGCGGCACGTGACCCTGCTGAATCCAACGCGCAGCTATAGCAGCCGTATGTGGGAGCAGACCGAACGCTGCAATCCAAGTCGCGACCTTGCCCAGCAGCTCCTTGTTCAGAGCGATGTGCAGGATGTAGATGATGAATGACACGAAATATGCATAAAAGGATACACTGTAGAGTAAAGCGTCTATACGTTCCATAGAATTCCTTAGGGGTTGTGTGTGGCAGCTTCTGGAATTTCGAGACCGTACGTCTCAAGCAAGGCGAAGGTCAGACCAGTTTCCTCATGGTCGTACGCACCACCCATTCCGCTCATGCGGAAGTATGGCATGTTCTGGAAGGCCCATCCATAATCCACAACCACATCGTCCTTATGAATCTCTATCCGGGCGGCGGGGTTTTCCGGATGGGGGGATGCATTCACCGGATCGCCTTCTTCCATTATGAGATGGGTGTAGAAATCGGTCAAATGAAGCGAGTATTCGGTCCCTGGCAGTGGCTGAAAACTGTGCGGAATCAAGGTCATGACCGCCAGTTCAGTACCTGTACTGTCCTGAATAGAGACTTTCAACGAATCAATCTCGGGGAGTGCGGAGTGAGCGTGTCCATCATTCGCAGGTGATACCGATCCGGATCGAATTGGTGCTGTCTGCTGGTTCTGAAGCTCATCTCCATTGGGAATGAAGTAGATCGCGGCAGCTATTGCGACAACCACGACAACAAATATCACGGCCTTCATGTTCATGCGGCTGACTCCATATTTGATGGTTGGATGTGCTTCACAATGTTTTGGAACTGCTGCTCGAACTCTGTTGGACGGCCTTTCGATTTACCTGTAATCAGCACCCGAGTTTTATTGTCTACGACTTCGATTCGAGCGAAGATCTCACGTGGGGTGAGATACAGGGCCAACATTAATCCGAGGCTGACCAGGATAATTCCCGTCCATATAAATGGCGATCCACTGTCCCTGCGGGCTTCGATGACCGTCGTCCAGGTGCCGTTAGCGTCCGTCTGAGTGTCATTGAACGACGACTGGTAGAAACGATAGCCCATGTATCTCAGCGGAGCATTAACCTCTATCCGCTTCTTCATCACTTCCTGACCATCTTCTATGACTGTCAGGTCAGCTATATAATCGGAAATATTTCCCTGATCCAGACGTCCCTGTCCGAAACGGCGGTCGATCCGGTTCTCAATACGATCAGTGCCCATGTTTTCCTCGAAGCCCCGGGTGGGCCAGAGGATTTCGACATTTGCAGTGCTATCGGTGACCATTTCGTCGATACGCCCTACGTGTTCACCGCCATCGACCTGAACGTATTGACCCTCCTTCAGGTCAGCATATTCAATGGTGAAGTCGTCCACCCGCACGTTGAATCCCCACCAGCTGTCATCGGGTGCGAGCATGTCGCCGGGCAGACCATGTACGTTCTGACGATATTCCCCGCGTGCGATCAATGCACCGCCGATTATGAGGACGATGAAGCCTACATGTACTATCCATGAGCCAGCGTGGGCAATTGCGGCACGCCGTCCATGGACTAATGTCGCTTTGGAGGTTTCCTTCGTATTTACAGAGAATCCGGCTTTGGTGATGGCCTCGAGCGTTTTATCCTTAAGGCTGGCATCTCCGGAGATGTTCGCATGATGATCATTTCCATCATATTGGCTTTCAGCGGCGAGGAAACGTGAACCGGTGACCAGTTTCCATACTAAAGTGGATCGGTCAATCACGCATACCAGCAGTGATAACGATAACAATCCGAGCAGGCCCGTGTACCACCATGAATTGTAGGGCGCATTCATCTGCATAAGTGTGAGGATTGTTGCCCGCGGTTCGCCGTACGCTTGATTATATACCGAGTACGCCAGACCTGGCTGGCTGCCGTTGACGGGCACGATGAACTCGTTGGCAAACAGGTTTAGATCGGAAGAGCACACGTCTGAACTCCAGTCACACTGATATATCTCGTATGCCGTCTTCTGCTTGAAAAAAAAAAAAACAAAAACTACAAAAAAACAAAAAAAAAACAATCAAACACACAA
>CAJVXH010000117.1 GCA_913009835.1 uncultured bacterium | reverse complement strand
ACCGGGACAGTCCATCTTTCTGGCAATGTTCGTGATCCTCAGCTGTGGTCTATCAGCGAACCTCGTTTGTACACCTTGAACATAATTATCAGCGATGGGGAAGGTAGTTTCGGTGTGCCGATCACCGTCGGTTTCCGTGAAATTAAATGGGAATCTGGTCAGGTTCTTCTAAACGGAAACGCTCTTGAGATTCGTGGAATAGATTATCGTCAAGAGAGTCACGGTGTCGGCGCAGCTATTTCAACGGAACAGATTGAACGCGATTTAACCCGCATTCGTAATCAGGGATTCAACTTGGTGCGGGTGACGGGTTCAGTTCCTCACCCCGCTACCTATGATATTTGCGACCGTCTCGGTTTGATGCTTCTTCCCGGGACTGGGTTGCGTGGTGTACCAATCGGGTTGATGACCCAACCTGCATTTCGCAGTCGTCTTGAATCTATGCTTCGGCGTGAAATCCTGAGCAATGATCATCATCCATCCGTACTCGGTTGGGAGATGGTGGATTGGGCACCGTATTCACCGACACTGCTTGAGATTGCCATCGAGGTACGTTCGACGGTTCTCGCAGGTCGTGATGAGGCGCTGTTCATAGGCTTTGCCAGCGATGTCGCTCAAGACTTGCCGGACGGTATTGTGGGCATGCGCAACAGGATTCCATATCTGTTCGAGGAACGAGTTACCCCTCAATCGGTATCTCATGGTGCCTGGCTTGCTGCTGGATTAGGGGCTCTAGCCAGCCCGTTGACATTGGATGAGGATTCGCTGCAGAGTGAGATTCGCCAATCGGATGCGCTGGTTCGTCAGGTAAATGCGATCCGTGAGCTGCCGTTGGCCGGGTTTATCATAGACAGTTATAATGACCGTCGTGCTGCCCTGCCGATGTTAATCGCCGGCGCACAGCTTGAAACAGACCTGATTCGTCGCGGACTAGTAACTGAAGGTCGTGAGGAACGTATTTCCTGGCAGCGGGTCGGGGACTTGTTGGGGCAAGTCCAGATTGATGTGCCAGTCGTTGAATCACCTAAGGTTCAGTTCCCTGTCGAGTTTCCCATCGCGACGTTGATTATCGGCGGTATTTTGTTGCTGATGATGCGTCAGAATAATGTGTTCCGTCACAATTTGCGTCGTGTGTTTGCACATACACATGGCTTTTTCGCGGACATAGTGGATCGTCGCTATTTCCAGGGTGGTCAAACGATGTTGGTTGCGATAATCTTCGCAACCGCGCAGGGAGTGCTGCTAGCGTCATTGTTGAACCACTCTCGGTTCTATTTTGGTCTTGATTACCTATTTACTCTCATTATCCCATTTTATCAGGCCAAGGCACTGCTGGTCTACTGGGCCTGGCATCCCATCTACGCGATCCTGGCATTTTCAGCCATAGTGCTGGTACTCTGGATTGTGGGTGCTGTTGCCTTGCGCTTGTTGTCGATTCCTTTCCCGGGACAAATGAAGCTACGTCACTCCCTGGCATTGATATTCTGGGCGGCTACCTGTTTCCTCCCCCTTATCCCCCTTGGACTCGTTCATTATAGATTGCTCGATTTCGCCTGGTTCAAATGGGTGCAAATATCTCTATTTGGCCTGTTCTGGTTCTGGTTCCTGATTCGAGTGTCGAGCGTGATACGTGTTGGGTTCAGGGTCAGTTCTCGTACTGCCTGGATATTGATATTTATAATCATCCTGGTCACAGCGGGGTCGTTGGTCACGGTTTACCGTGGCGGATTTGCAATCACTGATTACATTCGATATTACTCCGATGTCATTTTGCCCTGGATCGAAGGGCCTGCTTAAGGATTCCAAGATGCGCAACATACAGGAAAAAGAGGCACTCACTTTTGATGATGTCTTACTCATTCCAAAGAAGAGTGATGTTCTCCCCCGGGAAGTGGATCTCTCCACTCGCTTAACTCGGAAATTAAAACTCCGCATACCTCTCGTCAGCGCCGCGATGGACACCGTAACCGAAGCGGAAATGGCTATGGCAATCGCCCGTCAGGGCGGAATTGGTATAATCCACAAGAACTTAACCGTTGAAGCCCAGGCGAATGAAGTTGACCGGGTCAAACGTTCGATGAGCGCAATTGTGGAGAAGCCGATAACCCTCTCGTCTGATCGTCCGCTCGGTGAAGCCGTGGTTACGATGAAACGTTACGGAGTCTCAGGTATACCTGTTGTCGACAATGGTAAACTCGTGGGTATACTTACCAATCGCGACCTGCGCTTCGAGGATAACTTGAAGCAGCCAATTGCGGATGTAATGACTCGGGAGTTGATCACCGCACCCCATGACACATCCCCGGAAGATGCCCGTCAATTGTTGCAGAAGAACCGGATAGAGAAGTTACTGCTGATGGATGAGGATGGCTCGTTGTCTGGTTTAATCACCGTTCTCGACATCCAGAAACGCAGTCAGTTCCCGAATGCCTGCATGGACAAACGCGGACGTTTGAATGTGGGCGCTGCGGTCGGTGCCGTGGTTTGGAAGGAGCGGGTTGCGGCTCTGGTTGATGCTGGTGTGGATGTGGTCGTGATCGACTCCGCGCATGGTCATTCGACAGGGGTTATGGAAACACTGGTGAAAATTCGTGACAAGTATCCTGATTTGCAGTTAATAGTGGGGAATGTAGTCACCGCCAAAGCGGTGAAGGATTTGGTTGATAGGGGGGCAGACGCGATTAAGGTGGGGGTTGGACCGGGCAGCATTTGCACGACGCGTGTTGTTGCTGGGGTGGGCATACCTCAGATCACTGCGATAATGGATTGCGCGGAATATGCTGACAAGCACGATGTCCCGATTATAGCGGATGGTGGAATCAAGTATTCCGGTGACATTGCGAAAGCTATCGGTGCGGGGGCCAGTTCGATAATGATCGGCTCATTGTTCGCTGGTATGGCTGAATCGCCGGGTGAACGGGTGCTACTCGATGGAAGGACGTACAAGGTTTATCACGGCATGGGCTCTATCGCTGCGATGGCCAAGGGTTCGAAAGACCGTTATTTCCAGGATGATGAGATGGATCCGGGCAAACTCGTGCCTGAGGGTATTGAAGGGCGCGTTCCTTATCGTGGCAATCTGTCAGACACCATTTATCAGATGATGGGTGGCCTGCGTGCCTCGATGGGATACTGTGGAATGGCGGATGTTGAGCAATTCCGCAATGGTGCGGAGATGGTTCGTATCACCAACGCCGGATTGAAAGAATCCCATCCGCACGATGTCGTCATCACCAAGGAAACGCCGAACTATTCAAACAGAGTATAGCAGTTGCCACGACTGAAGTCCGTGGCAAGTGGGTTTATTTTTCCTATAGCCCATAGCCTGCTTCTGCTATAGTCTATTCTATCAACGAGAAAAAGGGAACCGTAGGGTTCCCTGTTTTGACAGAGCGTTATTCCTGAGGAATCAGTCAGGCGCTGATGGATTTAACCAGCTTCGTCAGACGTGATTTCTTGTCAGCAGCGCGCTTTTTGTGGATTATACCCTTACCGGCAACACGATCAAGCATTTTGTTCGCTTCAAACAGGGCCAGCTCGCCATCTTTTCTGGTCTGAGCTTCACGCACTTTACGGATTGCCATCCGCATCTTTGTCCGGTAGGCACGATTACGAGCGTTCTGACGGGCGGAAATTTTCATCCGCTTCTTGCAAGACTTATGTTGAGGCATTCTACTTCCTGTTCGAGGTAACTCGTTTTAACTGTAGCTGGGGAATATAGCTGACCATGTCCGCACAGACAAGAGACCAGTACCAGGAACTCGCCAAGCGTCTCGCAACTGCCAAACACGTGGTTGTTTCAACTGGTGCAGGTATTTCAAGGGAGAGCGGAGTTCCCACATTTCGCGAGGCGGATGGCTTGTGGAACAAGTTCCGTCCCGAAGAACTGGCGAATGTAGATGCTTTTTTGGCTAATCCGAAGCTGGTTTGGGAATGGTACTCCTGGAGACGTGAACTCATAAGTAACGTCGATCCCAATCCCGGCCACTACGCTCTGGCAGAACTTGAAACAATGGTTTCGAAGTTCACCCTTATTACCCAGAACGTGGATAATCTTCATCGTGAGGCGGGTAGCACTGATGTCATCGAGTTGCATGGCAACATCCTCCGCAACAAATGTCAGAAGTGTGGAATCAGCTTTAACGAAGGGGACGCGGAAGCGAAGATGGAATTCGTAGAAGGAACACTTCCGGTTTGCAATTGTGGAAAGAAGGGGTTGCTCCGTCCTGATGTGGTCTGGTTTGGGGAGATATTGCCTGAAGATGCTATTCAGAGAGCATGGGATGAGACGGCGCAAGCGGATATTTTCATGTGTATCGGCACATCCACGGTAGTATATCCGGCCGCTGCTCTCCCGTTCAATGCGAAGACTGCTGGAGCTTATCTTGTAGAAGTTAATCCGAATCCGACGGAGCTGACTCCTCTGGCGGATCTGGTATTGGCAGAACCATCAGGTGAAGCTTTACCGAAGGTGGTTGAGAGATTACGGGAACTTCAAGCGCAAGCCTGATGATAAAACGAGAACGTACAGCCAATGTTCAGCTATCATAGCATACGCCGCACCCTCGCAGGTTCAATTACCCTGATCATTTTGCTGACTCTGACTGGCTGCAGCTATTTCAATGCCTACTACAACACCAAACGCACTTTCGATGAAGCAGAGACGGAACGTGAACGTTCCACGGAGATCCAGACTCGTTACTCGTCCTACCAAAAGCCTGTAGATGCCGGCGCTCGATTGATAGAGATGTATCCAGACTCAAAGTACATTGATGATGCTCTACACCTCATGGGACAGGCCTACTATTGGTTGCAGGATTATCATAAGGCCCGCCGCAAGTTTGAAGAATTATTGAGCAACTATCCCGATTCACCTCATGTTCAATCCGCCACGATGTGGCTTGGAAAAGTGAATGTTCAACTCAAGAAACGTCAGGAAGCGACCGCTCTCCTTCGTGGATTGATTGCTGATACCGATGATTCGAAGTTGATCAGTGAATCTCGTTTTGCCTTGGCTGAGCTCTATTATGTGGATTCGCTTTTTGTAAAAGCGGCGGAGGAGTTCGCGGAGATTCCTGATATTTCCGATGACTCCAAACTGATTGGAGAGGCTTATTACCGGGCGGGCGAATCACTTTTCCGCGTCCAACGTCACACCGAAGCAACAGCATATTTAGAAAAATCCCAGGATTACAAACTGACAAACGCTCGCCGTTTTGAGTCCAGATTACTCCAGGGTCAGACCTTGCGTGAGTCTGGACATCCGGAAGAGGCTCTTTCCATCTTCACCAGCCTGTTAAAGGACAAACGTTATTTCAAGGATCACGGCGCAGTGCGTGTCCAGGCCGGTCTGGCACTGGCTTATCTGGGTAGACGCGAGGAAGCATTCGAGGAGTGGGAGCGAACCATTCAGGATTATCAACGTTCGGATGCGGCAGCTCAATCATATTATGAGATGGGTCTTATTCATCTGAATACTGAAGGTGAACATGCTCTGGCGAAAGAGGCGTTCGATGAGTCACGACTGGAGAAAGCCCGCAGCAAGTATTCTCTCAAAGCGGACTCCATGCTCACCATGCTTAATCGTGTGGATGATCTCAATCTCAGCAGGGTAACAACGCGCAAACGTATCGATTATACCGAACTCTGGGTTGAGGACCCCGTTTCCCCGGATGATACTACCGCTTTCACCTCAATTGATTATTATGACTCGCTCGAATTCGACAGTCTCAATCTCATTTCTCTGTGGAAAAATGCCTGGCGAGACAGCGTAGTCGTTCCTGAACCGGATTCGACAGAATTGCAGAACGCTTTGCAGGACAGCATCAATCTGGCCGCCATCGCTGACAGTTTGGACCGGATGATTGTGCCTGTTGACAGTGCGGCTACAGGTATGGTTGAGATGCGGCCAGAGCAGAGATCCAATCTTGACCCCATGTTGGAATATCTACCTCGGCCACAAATTGAAGAGCATGAGCTAGTTGATACCCTGCATGCCTTGCCCGATTCATCAGAATTTGCAGATGCAGGACGGGACGTATTCGAATCATTGATCACCGAGGAAGTTGAGGATACTCTGTCAGTGGCAACGGCGGATTCGATGTCTGAGACTTATCCGGATGGTCGGACTATAATTCCCGGATTCCCTGATGAAGAGCGGCGCAGAGATATGATGGCGGAACGTTTTGGCGGCCCAGGGATGTCAGCTGAAGGCCGAATGATGTATCTTGGCGACCCACAGGACTCTACGATAGTAAAGCCGCCTGAGTCATCCTCACTCGCGGTAGATGACGAGCCAGAACCAGAGCCAGATATCGAAACGATTACCATCTACGATATTACTCCAGTGCTTGACAGCCTTTCGCAAATGCGAGTTGATTTGCAGGAAACCCGTTTCCAACTCGGAGAAATCCAACTCTTCGATCTCGAGCAACCTGACTCCGCACGCCGCATATTTCAAGAGCTCTCAGAACCGCCGAACGTTGACAGCGTGCGCGCTCGTGCTATGACCATCCTTGCCTATATCGAACGTGAGAATGGAGACAGCACGCTGGCGTTATCGATGCTTCATGACATTGCCGACAACTTCCCCGGCACCCGTTCAGGACGTCAGGTGATAGATTTATTGGATCTGGATAGCGACGAACCTGTATCTCCTTCAGAAGAAGCCTACCGTGAAGCGGAGCGATTGTATCTGGACGAGCAACTGCCTCAGGATGCATATACTCAGTATCTCTGGGTGAGCGATACCTATCCGGATTCTGAATGGGCACCGCGTGCGCTATACGCTGCCGCTTATATCGCTGGAATGGAATTGAATGAAGGCGAGAATGTAGAGGAGTTGCTGAATCGGATCATCGAATCCTATGCCGAGACTTCACAGGCCCAACGAGCCAGAGAGAAAATCTCTGCATACGACGCCGTCCGATACGCAGCTGAAGTTGATACCGTAGATTTGGAAACCGAATTTGCCGACATAGACGCTTTTGGTGAGGAAGAAGTTGATGAAATTGCGCAAATGATTGGCGGGATTCCGGCTCTATCATCCACTCTGGAAGGTCGTAATCTGTTGCCGCAGGAAGTGATTCAGGGAACTGGGGGTGAAGTGTTGTTGCGTTTCATCGTGGATGCAAACCAAGGCGCGAGCAACTTTAAGGTCGTGATGGAAGATCCACCGGGTCGTGGGTTGGGACGCGCGATGATTTCCGGGCTGGAGGAGATGGAATTCCGTTCTGCCAGGCTTGATGGTGAGCCAGTCGCCACCCGAGTTGAGAGGCGATACACTCTGCCTCTGGATGCTCCACACAATGTGCGTCCGTTACCCAGACGGTGATAGCTTCCGCAGTGTTGTACCTTCCCATGGCAAAAAACACGTCATCCTGACGCCGCAGGCGAGAAGGATCTCGGTGTTGGTCTTATTATACAGCATTCCGATAATCCCGACTTGACGAGCAAGTCGGGGCAAACGCACCATATGCCCTCGACACTGCAAACCTCAGGTTGATACGGAATCCGATAGATGAAGTTCTTGGAAGATGCGGTTGTTCATAGCAAACGTGAGTTGCGCCCCGGCATATGGTCAATGTGGTTGATCAGTCCGGATATCTGTCGTGAAGCCCAACCTGGACAATTCATTCACGTGAAGGTTGCCGATGGGTTGGATCCGCTTCTTCGTCGCCCACTCAGCATAAGCCGAGTGCATGGCGACCAACTCGAACTCGTTTGGCGAGTTGTAGGGCAGGGTACTCATCGAATGACACAGGTCTCCGCAGGTGAGACTATGAATCTGCTCGGACCTCTGGGGAAACCGTTCACGCGCGATGTCGAAGTGTCCAACAGACTCCTGGTAGGTGGTGGATTGGGGTTGCCGCCGCTCGTATACTTGTACGAGTGGTTCCGGGGACAGGGATTAGATGCAACTCTCTTCCTGGGCGTTGCTGGACGTGATGATATTCCCCTCGCTGATGATGATCCGTTGTTGAAGGATATCGTGATTACCGCCGAAAACAGTGAGGGCTTTCGCAAGGGTCTGGTGACCGAACCAGTACTTGAAATGTTGAATGAGATGGACGATGATGGGTTGTCTGACACCATGCTCTACTCATGTGGGCCATGGGGTCTGGTAAACGCCCTTCAGCGGGTGATTCCGCATGATCGTTTGAAGCTGGCGCAAGTATCCTTGGAGCAACAGATGGCTTGTGGTATTGGAGTTTGCCAGGGTTGTGCGGTAAAAGTTGACGGTGGCGAGACTCCATATCAATTGGTTTGTCATGACGGTCCGGTGTTTCCATTGGCAGACGTTCACCCGCCGGAATTACGGTAAAGAGTTAGTACCTTGTTCGTAGGGCAGAGGCTAAAGCGCACAGGTAAACATGGCATCATCGCATACACAGGACCTCGGCGTTTCGCTGGGCACGTTGAAACTTCATAATCCGCTTATTGCAGCGTCTGGTTGCTATGGCTATGGTGTAGAATACAGTGACGTCGCCGACCGTAATGACCTCGGCGGTTTTATCACCAAGAGTATTTCGCTGGAACCGTGGAAGGGTAATGACCCGCCGCGTTTAACAGAGGTCAGCCCCGGCCTGCTCAACAGCATCGGTCTGGCGAATATGGGCGTTCAGCGATTCTCCGATGAGATCGCTCCCCAGATAGTTGGCGGCAAGGCAAAAGCTATAGTCAGTGTCGCTTGCAAGGTGATGGAGGAATACGAGGAGGTCGTAGCTCGTCTTGAGGATGTGGAAGGACTTGACGGTTACGAGCTCAACATCTCCTGCCCGAATGTAAAAGAGGGGGGGATGGCTTTCTGCTTGAATCCCAGCCTTACCGAAGAGCTCGTCGGGCGAGTTCGAAAACGTTCCTCTCGCTGGATTACAACCAAGCTGACTCCGAACATGACCAGTATATCCGAAGGGGCGAAAGCTTCGGCAGCTGGTGGTGCGGACGCTGTGAGCCTGATCAACACGCTCGTCGGGATGGCGGTGGATTGGAAGTCACGCAGACCCAAACTCTCGACGATCACCGGTGGCTATTCAGGCCCGCCAGTCAAACCGGTCGCCTTGGCGAAAGTATGGGAGGTCTGGAACGCTGTTGACATTCCCATCATCGGAATCGGTGGAATCAGCAACTGGAAAGATGTAGTCGAATTCATGATCGTCGGCGCCAGCGCGGTTCAGATCGGGACAGCTCTATATGCTGATCCTGATTTGCCTGGAAAGATCGTCTCAGACCTTGAGGATTTCATGCGAAGTGAGGGCATGAATTTGTTAAGCGAGCTGACCGGGTCGTTGAATACTGATGGTGGAGCTATGGTAGGTGTGCCGAAATGATCGGCATCTCACATAGAGTTAGTCCAGCGGCGCTGGGTATGATTTTCGCCGTGAGTCTCATTTTCTCCGCTTGCACACCGTCGCCGCTATACCGTGACAATCGGCGGGCTACGACGACTGCCCCTGTTCCTGAACCGCCAAGGGAGACGTACAGAGAATCTGGCGAGTACATATCAGGTTTCGCCAGCTACTATGGTCCGAATTTCGTGGGACGCCCGACAGCTAACGGTGAGATTTTTGATCCACGTCAGATGACCGCTGCTCACAAGACCCTGCCTTTTAATACGCTGCTCAAAGTAACTCTCGTTTCTACGGGGAAATCTGTTATCGTGCGGATCAATGATCGCGGACCATTCGTTAATGATCGTATACTTGATCTAAGCGAGGGCGCCGCGGAGAAAATTGGATTAAAGCAGATGGGAGTTGGTTATATTAACGCTCAAATTCTAACCCAGGACGGTGAATGAAGAGGTTGTTGAATAATCGACCATTGCTTTTCTTCTGGGGAATACCTCTCATCGTACTAGTGTCCTGGTTTGGGGGCTGGTGGTTTACGGCGTTTATCAGTTTACTGAGTCTGGGTGCTGCCGCCGAAACCATGCGACTGCTTGGTCGTGGTAAGGCGACATCCAGCGAGATAATTCTCGTCAGTGTGTTATGTGCAGCACTACCTTGGGCCATCGCCTGGTTTGGCGTGATTTCTCTTCTGTGGTTATTCATTGCAGGAGTGATTCTGACTGGATTGTTGGGGATTGTTCGTCAACCGGAAGATGGATTCTCCCTGCTGATTGCTTCCACTTTTACTATGATGTACATCGGCTTACCGTTTACCTCTGTGATATTACTCCGTCATGACCCAATCTGGACTACTCATTTTCAAGGTGCTGCGATAATCGTTTTTGTATGGGGGGCAGTCTGGGCAACTGATACCTTCGCTTACCTGGCTGGACGGAAATTCGGAAAGCACGCGCTATCTCCACAACTTTCTCCCAAGAAAACCATTGAGGGTACGGTTGCGGGTATTTTCATGGCTATCGTCTGGACGAGCTTGGTTGGTTACGCTCTTCCGGACACGATAGGCTGGATGGACCGAATCTCGCTTGGAATTATCATCGGTGTGATGGCGGTGATTGGTGACCTGGTTGAATCAATGCTGAAACGGGCGGTGAATGTCAAGGATAGCGGTAGCGTATTCTTCGGGCATGGGGGAGTGCTGGATCGCTTCGACAGCTTGT
Source organism: uncultured bacterium (assembly GCA_913009835.1). Classification (GTDB taxonomy): domain Bacteria; phylum Electryoneota; class Electryoneia; order Electryoneales; family Electryoneaceae; genus BMS3BBIN04. Next base: position 542 of record CAJVXH010000117.1, on the reverse strand, counting down.
TGTTCGTCCAGCCGGCCGCATATCTATATCTTGTCGCGGCAGACGTGCTTTCCACAAACTGCCATCAGTTGCTTTTCCAGTAGCCTACCTCAGTCGAGTATCAATCCCATTACAACGGTAATAGCTCTCTGCCTGGCGTCGGGTAATCCAGGTCCGCCCATAGTGACAGCTGAACCATCATCATTGATCAGCAGATAGTTGGTACCGACGTCGTCCAGGAAACTGTCCAGACTCTGTTGATATCGGATTTCAATGTAGCCACGGTCGCGGCGTGCCGGGAAAGACATCCGTATGCCAACTATAAAGCCGAAATTAGTTGAGCTCACATTTGTCAATTCACGGGCTCTTAATCGTTTATCGTTCTGTAGTACCATTCCGACGCCATCGTTAATGAGATCGGAAGAGCACACGTCTGAACTCCAGTCACACTGATATATCTCGTATGCCGTCTTCTGCTTGAAAAAAAAAAAAAACAATAAAAACAAAAAAAAAAAAATAAGAATACTACTTTACTAACTAAGAACTACACAACATTGAGATCC
>CAJVXH010000116.1 GCA_913009835.1 uncultured bacterium | reverse complement strand
ACCTTGTAACTTGCGGATCAACCCTGTTATCGCCTGCGGCGGTAACAGGGGCATATTCATCGTCGGATAATCCACGACATAAATGTCGTGGGCATGACACCACCTCAGCTGAGTTAACTGGATAACCCGCGTTTGCAAGCAAACACGGGCCTGTTTCTCGGGTAACCCATTATCCACAGCCCACCACCCTGGCTGCGAGTATTCTTGTATGTTACATGTGCTTGATGGCTGTGATTGACGAACCCAGTTGATCCGGTTTTCCGACCGTGGAAACCTCGAAACCGTATTTCTTTGGAATGTCGGTGTAGAGCGTAGACTGATGACGCTGCCATTTGTTGCCGTCAATATGATCCTGCGGGCTCTTTCCCCAGGGGAAGCCGAGACATATCCATCCCTTGCATGCTTTTTCCATCAACTCGAGGCATTCCTCGAAGTATACAGTGGGGACGTGTTCCGGGCCATGCCACCAGAAGATGCCATCAAATACCTTGTTCGGTTGTTCCTTCTTCATCCATCCGAGGATATCGCTCAGATGTGCCTCTGCAAGTGTAGGCTTGAATAACTCTTTCACATCTTTCAGGTATGGCTCGTAGACCTCGACCAGTGTAACTTTGGCTCCCCGGGCGAGAAAGTCCGGAAGGAAATCATGACGGTCTTTGCAGGCACCGACATACAAGATTCTTTGTCCGCGGACTTCGTTTATCTCCGGCAACACTTCAAACAACTGGTCGCGGCGAGAATCGTCGATGACCTGAATTTGTCCACGGACTAAACGTTGCAACTTCCGTAACAGAACCGTGGTAATTGTTTCTTGTTTTATCCTAAGCACGTCTATCTCCTCCTCATTCACTGGAAGCTGCTATACTACGTGTTCTCTGTTGACGGATCAAGGGGTAAGATAGATATAGGTTCCCTATTGAACCGGCATCTCGAGTTTTACTGAAATTGTTCCGTCCATCTCCTCCAACAGAGCGTTTATCAGACGCATTTCTCCACCCGTCCAGCGCAGTATCAGCGAATCGCCTTTCTCTTCAAGCTCTGGAGGGTAGCTTAGCCCGGTAATTTCCAACCGTTCGATTCCCGTGTAGAGCGGGTGGTCTCCAGCTGGCCAGGTCATCATCGGTTGATCCTGAATTTCGACCACTCCATGGTTATTCGTTAATTTCAGCCAATGATCGTGGAACAACTTGTTATCTTCCAGGTGGCGGATATTGTACAGGTCGAAGCCGATTGCGATCATCGGATACATGGTTGCGTCGAGGATGATCCGATAGCCCTCTTCCTTATCCCACTCGTATAACATATTATCCCGCAGCGTTTTAAATCTGCGAATTCTGGCCCCGGCTCTCTGATTGTACTCACTTATGAGGTCCGCTGGAAGTTGCGCCAATAGTCCGCCGGAACGGTTCACCGCAGAACGTAGCAGGTCATTCATGTCGGGATTGTCAGCTGCTCTTCGGGACAGAGTCGCTTTCCATTCCGGGAAATATTCATCGAGCAGGAATGCTATTGCTGCACCAGTGACCTGGGCCCGTCGACGGGTATCCTTCGGATCGAACCACATGGTGTTATGGTACATCATTAACGGGTCAAGGTTCCTGGCCTTAACCTCGATGTAGTATGGAAGTCCTTCCTGCAATTCGGTCTGACGGACGTACTCATATGCAAACTCCGGGGCTTGAGTGTTGAAGCTGTCCCGTGCGGCAACGGCGTATGACATCCACTTTAACACTTCATCCTTTTCTCCATCAGCCATTGCCTTGAGTGCACCCTTCAATCCTTTTCCCTCCAGCATCTGCCATTTCAACAGAGCCTTGTCGGTGACGGGATAGAGGAACAGGTTCTCCTCGTAAGGTTCCCATTGAGGATAGTGTTCATGGCTATGACCTCGGAATGCCTGACTTATAGCCAAAGCTGCGTGACCGCGCAAGGAATCGCTGTCAGTATCTTGGATCAAGAGTGTGGTCGTCAGAGAGCCTGCAAGATTGATATTTGAATTCTCTTCCAGTTGTGGATAGCGTCCATCAATGGTGTATGCATCCCCAATACCCTCAACCGCTTTCCATTCATCCGTTGGAGCTGGGCGAGACATCAACCAGGTTTGGTCATGGTAATAGACGATAAGCGGGATGGTACTTACTTCAAATCCCGGCCAGTATTCTTCGCTGGCTGCCAGGCTGTCTCGCAACTGAATGATTTGTACCGGGTAGGGCGGTGGGGCTGGAGTGTTGAGGGAACATCCCATCAACCCTGCCATCAGCGTCATAACGAGGATCATGAGCAAAATGTGGTTTTTCACGGTCCACCCTCGTTGTCCGATCCTCCAACTGGCTCGCCTGGTGTACTCCTCCTGTCAGCTCTGTGGATGAGCTGAAATTCAATGTGAATGGGATCTATTCCATATCGGAAATTATGGAGTTTTACCTGTGGCTCGGTTATTGTATCCACACCGTCCGGGAGGACGCGTAACTCATGTTCTCCAGGGTTGATACTCAAGATTTCTCCGGTAACCCCCTGTTCCACCCCATCTATCAATACCTTACCCTGACCTCCATTGAGAGTTACAATAACTGACGGTGCCAGTAGACGAGTCGCGATAAACACAATCAACGCGATGATCGCGAACATTCCGCCGAGTACGGTGCTCTGTTTGCGCGTCCTGGTTAAACGTCTCTGTTCTTCAATCTCACTGTCTGAGCGACGGTATCGGCGTCTTGGTGGAGGCTGAGTCGTGGGACTGTGGGGACGTGGTACCCAGGGGCTGGCTCCGGTGACCCGAATGCGTTTTCTCTCCGTATCCTGCCCATCTTCTGAGTTACCTTTGGAGAGGTTCCGAGAATCGGGTTTGTGGTCGTCTTCACTCATTTTGGCAGACCATTTGCGTTGTATGACATTGAGCTGGGGCGACGACTCATGGATATCTGCACCAGCACAAGCGATCAGGGTAAAAGAACGAGTTTGGTAGTGTGGTCAGGAATATACAGGTGTGACACAGGCCACCACCTCCGAAACTATTAGAGCGAATCCAGCGGGAAACGCGCCTGATCATGGACCTACGTATAATAAGCAGTCTGAGGGGGTTGTACCCATGGAACGGATGAGACAAACTGTTTTAGTACTCGTGGCACTATTCTTCGTCGCTGGCGGTGTCGGACAGGTGATGGCCCAGATTGAGATGCTTGATGAGCGCACGGCAGTCGTGAACGCTCGCGGTGTCGCTGAAGGGATGAAGAAGAAAAAGGATCGTGAAGCGGTCGCCTTCGAACGTGCAATGGACAACGCTGTTATTATGGTTGTTAACGAAATGCTGCGTGAGAGTGCCGAGAGGCAAAAGTTCGAGGATGTCCAGGAATCATTCTTGCGTGAACGTGATCAGGTCATCCAAACTTTCACATACCGCAGCAAGAATAACTATGACAAACCGCACTACAAGACCGTGATCACGCTTGAAGTCCGCATCAACCGGGATCGTCTCCGTCAGATGCTTATTGACTGGAATATAATAGAGGCGGCGGACGAGGTACGTGAGGAGCTGGATCATTTCAGCATCATGCCCTACATCGACTCCGCCAACTCGGATGCTGAAGCATTGAAGTACAAAGACTTGTTCTACACCCGTGTCCGGGTGTTCTTTGAGGATCAGAACATTCCGACCATTGGACTCGATGAGGCAACTGCCCTGGAAGCTGACGAGCAGTTTGTGGCAATGACAAAGAGTTCTTCCGGTGAAGAGGGTGTTGAGGATGTGGTGTTGCAGATTTCTCGTGCCACCCCGGCTGATATTTTCGTGAAGATCACTCCTCGTATTGAGACTGGCAGTTATGGCGGCGCGACCACCAAGAAGGTCATCTTGAGCATTGGTGCTTACAGTTCGATGACAGGCGAGTTCATAGGTTCGAACCAGGGTTTCAGCGAACCACTGGCGATGAGCAGCGATGGCGCATCTGTTGGGGCAGCTATTGATCAGGCGATGAATGCAGCTATGCCACGAGTGATGGATGTTATCACCTCCTTCTGGCGTGATTACGCTGAAAATGGTCGTCCGATCAAGCTCATTTTCACCGACTTCGGCTTTGATGAGGTACGCAATATCCGCAGCGCTTTGCAGGATTTGACCAACGACCAGAAACGGTTGACTGCCGCTGGGAATGTGACCGAGTATATGGTCTGGTATGATGGTGATGTGGAAAGCCTGATGTATGACTTATACGATGCATTGCAAGCATTCAACATACCATTAGCGGAAAATCCGGCCATGGTGGCGAACAGCATTCGCTTTTATGGCACTTCGGATTCACAGTAATTGGGGAGTGATTGGCGATGAAAAAAGGACAGATTTCGTTGCTGTTGATTGTTGCCTGGGTGTTGTTGCTGGTTTCTACAGCTATAGCAGTCGAGGTATCATCGGTAGGATTCGGCAACGATAAGGACTCAGCGATTGAGGACGCCAAACGTAATGCCATCACGCGAGTGGTTGGTGAGTATATCGACAGCCGCTCTCTCGTTGAAAACTTCGCACTCGTCTCAGACCGTATCCTGACCAGTTCCAGCGGTTATGTTACCGGCTATGATCTGATCAGCAGCGAAACTTACCCCTCGGGGGAAGTACGAGTTCAGATTAATGCGATGGTGGAACGTGATGTGTTAACTAACGATGTTGACGCGATCCAGGTGATAAACGCCAAGCGTGGCGAACCCCGCTTCGTGGTTATCCCGGAACCGAGTATGTTGCGTCTTGGTCTTGAAGACGAAATCATACTCGCCACCGGATCTGGCATTGAGGAATATCTTAGCGAGAGTGGTTACAGCACCCTTCACTCTCCGAATCACAAGATCGAGCGGAGTTTCAGCGAACCGGGCATGTTGGGTAATCTCAGCAATTGGGCTGCGGGAATTGGCGCCGAGTACGTGGTCTATTTCACCGTAACCGCGGTTGAAGACGAATCGGGAAGGGTGTTTCAGCGTTCGACAGCCCTGGTTGATATTTCAATCGTGCATACGGGCAGTTACCGATTAATAACTTCGACTGAAGGTCGGGGCACGGGTGGCGATCGAAACGATTCCTTCGCCTTCAATGAGGCTTGCCGAACCGCCGGATATAACGCCGCAGCTGAAGCGATGAAGGTTGTGCTGGCAGATTGGACGCGCAAAGGTTCGGTCAATGGCAACCGTTTGACACTCGAGATCGAAGGCCTGCCCGGAGATGAGAACATGGAGTTTGAGGAAACTCTGGAAGGGTCTGGTGTTATCAAACAGGTGGTGTTGAGCAGCGTGGACAACAGCTTGTCTGTTTACCAGGTGACCCTCGATGGTAATACTCACGACCTTGGTCAGGCTTTCGAGCAGGTCGCATCCGATCGCGGCTGGAAGGTGTGGCTGAGTGAGGCTTCCCGTACCAAGCTAAGGTACTCGGTTGTTTTTGACTGACCTGGACGCAGGAGATTCACCGGCAAATATTTACCCCCTCGATATACACCCCCAGGGAACGTATTCCCTGGGGGTGTTTCAGTGTGTTGACAAACCCTTCATGAGGAACGAGGTGTCATTTTGATGTCGTCGTAAGTTTGACGGCAGAAAAAGATCGAACATAGATAAAGCTGAAGATAAATTCGATCTTCTTCAGCTGCCATTACGCGGCAGCTTCAGAATGCTCAATCGGGTCAAACTTTCGAGAGCCACTATAGTTTCAACGAATAGAAATACGCCGCCTCAGAAGTTGAGAGCGGCGTATTTATCTGCAATTCATGATGAATTGACGCTGTTATTTGAAGCGATTGATCTTTCCGTTTTCGCCCTTGGTCGCCCAGACGGTCCCATCCGGACCAATCGACAGATTCCTGAAATCATTGCCGGGGAGTTTTTTCCAGCTGTCCACTTCCCATCTGAACACTCCGTTACCTTTGGTGGCATTTCCAATTATGTACAGCTCGCCCTCAGCACCGACGGCAATGTCTGTTGCCTTGCCCACCATCGGCTGCCAGGCACCATCTCGCCAGCGGAAGATTTTCTCATCCTGAGTCACAACATGGGGATTTCCACTCGGATCAACCGCGACACGTTTGTAATTCGAGCCTGGAAAGTCGATCCATGAGCCATTATTCCATTTGTAAATACGATGCCCTTTGTTTTCCGAGCCAATTATGAATACGCTGCCATCTAATCCAACCGCGATGTCGGTTGCTTCACCTGCCATCGCTTTCCAATCGCCATTCTTCCAGCTGAAGATCTGATTTTTTCTGTTTATCGCGTAAACGCTTCCATCTGCGCCAGCGTCAATTCGCAGCCAATGAGAACGTGGTGCTTTCACCCATGCGCCATCATCCCAATGGAAAGCGAGGTATCCCCGCGATTCCGAGCCAACGATCCAGACAATGCCATCTTCCCCGACAGCTATATCGCTGGCAACACCGGGAACCATAGCCCAGTTTTGCGCGATTGCAATGCCAGTTAGCAATGACATTGTCATCATCGTTATCACGAAAATCTTCATTTTCCGTCTCCCTCGTATTGAGCTTGAAGATTCAAACTGAGGATGCCACATCGTTCCCAGTAAACGCCCTGTTTATTACACGCATGCAGCGGATGCAGGTTGCACGCACTTGTGGAGTTTCTCCAGACAGAAATTGAAAATGCCATCATGAAGGATGACAATCAATCCCGGTCGCCCTCTCACGCCGATGTGAGAGGCTTCATCGTGATTTTAGAAATGATAGGTTGAAACTGAGGCTATCGATTCGCATTTGCCGGTGCGAGTTTCTTCCGAAACGCTTCGATTTTATTGCCATCACCACGAGTGTCAATCCCGATTCCGTAGTACCGTTGGTTGGACAAGGCCTGCCGTTGCTCTGAATCCGGAGTGAGAACCACTCGGTCATCACCGAATCGTGGATCAGAATGCCGATCGGCCAGTTCATCCTCTATTTGGTAAACGTCATAGCCATCCAGGTCCATGAACAAGCTGACCTGGTCGCTGAACAGATGAGGAAATGCGCCCGGTGGTGGCGGATTGTATTTATCGAAGTTGTTCCAACCGTAGTTCCTGCCTTTGCGGGTTACGTAGGTATCTCGTCCGCTGAGATCAATGAAGAACGCTTGCGACATGTTAATTGCGAAGCCGATCCCGTCTCCCATGACCCGGTAGAGATCATCACCGCTGCGGTCGAAATGGAGGGCAATTGAGTAGTCATGGCCGAAAGCGAGGCCATACGCACTCTCATCCCACAAATTGATTTCATCATCACCAGCGTCGTCGATATGTACTCCGATGGCGAAGTGTGCACCTGCTCCAGACGACCAGGCTGATGCATTGTACACATCATCTCCCTCGCCATCGTAGAGGAAGCCCATTCCGTACCAGTAGCCGCATCCCATAGACCAGTTGGCGGAGGTGTAGCGGTCGTTGCCATACAGGTCAATCAGGATTCCCATGCCCCCGGCCCAGGAATGACCGTCTGTTATGTCGCCACGTCGTCCGATTCCGCAGCCCTGGGCATATGAATAATTGAGATAGCTGTTCTCAGAGTGGTAGTCCGGTCGGAAGACGGAATCCGATACTATTGGTTCGGCATAATATTCATCCCAGCCGGTTCGATTGATCAGCGCTCCTACTCCGCCAACGCCTCCATATCCCTGTCCATCCCCGTGGATTCTGTAACGGTCATCTCCTGCCCCATCGAGGGCGACACCGATACCGAAATACGAAGCTCCCTGGCCGGAAGTCCAGAGATTATATTGGTCATCGCCATCATAATCCGCGAGCACGCCATAACCGAGCATTGAAGCTCCCTGTGCCAGACGTTTTGCCGAGTAGGTATCGTTACCCTTGCAATCGATCAGCACCCCCGCACCGAGTATGGCAGCACCTTGTGATGGCAGGAATTCATCTTCGTTCAGGTAGCGGTCATGGCCGGACAGATCAATCGCCAGGCTGACTGGCAGATCCAGAGAAGCTGTCGCCCCCACTGCACCATACCATTCATCATTTCCTCCCAGATCGACTACCAGAATCGCGTCCGAGTATTGGTGAACGTTGTCGTAAGCGTCAGCTATTACTATCCGTCCGATTGGGGTGGAAATGTTGAGATTCTGGCGGAATGGGTCTATGCGTCCTTGCTCTATCAGCGCACTTAGCGTATCAGCCAGCTCCCAGCCTGATTGCAGCAATTTGGAGCCGGCGTAGTAGATGGAGTTAATGTCAAGGCTGTTCGCACAGTCTTCCAGTTCGGGATAGTACTCGAGACCGTCGAATTGAGTCTCACCCAGGCGTCGAATACGCCAGACGGCCAACATGTCTGCGGGGTCAACATTCCGACGAGCTGTCTCGACCCATTGGTGGGCGTGCAGCAGGTGTAGCACCGTTTTGGCGACGAGTTCCCGCACTTTCAGATCGAGCTGGTCAACTTGCCGAAGAATCTCCTCTTCGTTCAGAGGGAAATCCGATGCCTGACCCATCGCGTTATATCTCCAGGTGCGACCCTGGGCATTGTAGATTTCCCGTATCGCGGCGACCAAAGGTTGTCCCGGTTCCGGTTCGGCCCAAAGTGAGGCACTATATGCTCTCATCTGCGCGGTGGATTGACGAACTCCGGTGTAATAAACCGCCTTCAACAGAGACAGGTTGTTATTGGCGAGATCATCCGGGTGAAGGTATTGATCGGCGGCAACCGCCATTTCTGAGACAAAATCGTACAGGACCAGGGGATCTGCCATCAGATCGTTGAAAGCGAGATTAAGGAATGGGATGTCATTCGGATCGGGATACCGGGTCCAATAACCCTTGGGGCTGAATCCTAATTGGTCATCCTGAAGGCCGGTCTGATGAAGGATGTTCAACAGCAGATCTTCTTCAGGTGGGATGGGTTGAGTTAGGGCGGTGTTAAACGTTAGCAGCAGAGCAATAAATACCAGGACAAATAGTTCAGGAAGGCGTGATTTATTCATGCTCGTTCAATCCTTGTTTGGCGCACGATTTAAGTCCAGATCACTCAGTCCGAGAGTGCTGACGCCTGAATGTAAGTAAAAGATGAGTGAAGTGTGAAAAATAGCAGAGGGGAACTAATATTTGTAATTAATTGAATTTACTCAACTTAGGAATCGCAGGAGGGTATAAAGCAGCCTATACACCCTGCAAGAGGTCTAGATTTGGAGGATCTAGAACTCGTGCAAGCTATCAGACGAGTCGAAATCAGCTTCGTTCAGATCCGAAATATCCGGTTCAATATCCAATCCCTCGGAATTCAGTCCCTTTCGCAGCATCATTCTTGCTCGCTTCAAATCGTGTGGACGAACCAGAACACGAACAGTTAAATTGCCGTGGGCAGCTTTCATACCCCTGGGGCGATCCATCTCCAGCTCTGCATCAATGTCTGCATCGAAGAGAGCTGATTGTACCATCTGTGCTTCGAGTTCGTCGTGATACTCTGTGAGGACCACGAATTCCTCATTCATGGTAACCTCCCTTACTTGGTTTCGGCATCGCCCTGCCGATTCCCATTACTCCCAGTCAATTGAGTTTACACTTTGATATGGAAGCAAGGCAAGACAAAAGATTGATCTTTTATAAGAATTGTGACTTGCCTGCTCTCTTCCTCTCATTATTTAGCATAGAGTTCAACTGTGAGCGAGATAGTTTTTCAATCTCAATGCTCTTTAGCATCTTCGACAAAATGGCTGGACGGTTGATTTCTGGCGCACTCCGAGTGCGAAGATTGTTAGCCAGTCCATCGTATCTATATACGATCCTCTGAAAACCTCGCGAATTTGAGGGGTGACTATCCACCCTAAGTCATTGGTATATTGCGTTTTAGCTATTGAATAGAAGTGCTGTCTCTGAGAGCTAGAAATATCTCTAAATCCACGGATATTCATTGATTTTACGATGTTTTTGGGTTATTCTTACTAGCTGATGGAGAGGAACAATATTTGGGTTTTTAGTATTGAGTCGTGAGCACGACGAATGTGCTAAGGCTTGATGCGTACATAAATCCAACATTTCCATTGAAATTGTCGATTATTGAACAATTGAGATACTGTCCAGGAGAAACAAGAGATGAAAAAGCATTTGTTGTTGTTGTTCTGCTTGATATTCATAGCTGCTACAGCATTGGCTGAGGATACTCCCCTCGTAGCCACGGATACGGTGGATGCTAATGCCAACATATTCATTCTAGACTGGCAGGTTCCTGCTTACGATTCCTATTGGATGGAAGAGTTCGATGCTGGCATGCCGGGAACATGGACGTTTGAGCGTGCAATCGCGACCCCGAGTTGGATCCAATCCGATGAAGAGGTGACAGATTTGGATCTCGTCCCGGCTGAGTTCGAGCTGAAACAAGCTTATCCGAACCCGTTCAACCCGACAACCACGGTTTCGGTAATCCTACCGGAAACTGCGGAACTAAACGTGACAGTGTTCAACGTGGCAGGACAGCAGGTTGCCGAACTCACCAGTGGCAAGCTCGTCGCTGGTACGCACAGCTTCGTATTTGATGCCAGCCACTTGGCCAGCGGTCTGTACTTCGTGCAGGCGCAGGTTCCGGGCAAGCTGAATGAGATTCAGAAGATCACCCTGATGAAGTAAGTATACAGTCCTGAGTCCTAAGTCTTGAGAAAAGTCAGGAACTGAAAGGCTACAGGAACAGATGGGATTTATTTCGGAGCCTCGCATTTGCGGGGCTCCTTTTTGTTACCCAGCTGGGAAGATTCTGCCCCCGTAATGGAGTGTGATCGTTTGTCATGGCTGACAGCTTCAGGTGGATGCTATCTCAGCCGCAGTCAATCTTATGTTAAAACAACGGTTTACATCAAGCCTGCAGTCATCCAATACTTGTCTGAACAAACAGAATCCTTGGACTGATCTCTGGAACAAGACTTGCGTCTATCGGACGTGGATGAATCTGTCTAGACCAGAGATTGGAACTGCTATGCCCCGAGCTCTACTCCACATACACCGTGCACCCGAACTTCCGCACGCGATCCCGTTGCTGCATGTACTTCAGCAGACAAAGGGCTGGCAGGTGATGGTCAGCCGCACCCCCTGGGACGCGGCAACCCGAACCGGACTCCCGCCCGTTTATGAAGAGAGACTATTCCGGCTGGGCGTTGAGGTGACGGCTTCCGATGCGATACCTGATGTCGAGATCCTGTTCACATACGGTGTTAATGAATTCACTCCAGAGTGCGCGAAATACACTGTCCAGCTACCTTCAAGCCTGATTGCCAAGGGGTT
>CAJVXH010000115.1 GCA_913009835.1 uncultured bacterium | reverse complement strand
CTGTTCGGGACTCAATGACCCTGAGGAAGGATCTAGCTGAACGACGGTCTCAAGGACCGGAATGACAACGATCTCTTCCTCAGGTACTTCATATGAACAAGCTAAACCTCCAGCAGAGATATACAAGAATGACACCATATCCATTCAGAATGACACCATATCCGGACAGAATGACACCATATCCGGACAGAATGACATCTCATCGTTAATAATGCGACATGTTTAGTTCTAAACGACAGATAATCAGCTTTCACATGTTCTTTAGAAGCTTCTGTCAGACTCAGCATCATTCACGGAGTCCCTTGACATGCAAGAGTGGATCGACACCATCGCCGGAGGGTTTGCAACCTGGCTCATCCTCCCCCTGATCGGAACCGGGATATACCTCACCTGGCGGCTGCGACTCGTCCAGATGATGCACTTCAAACACTCGTGGCGGGTGATCGCCGGCATCTATGACGACCCCAACGACACCGGCGACGTCAACCACCTGCAAGCGCTCTCAGCCGCCCTCTCGGCTACCATCGGAATCGGCAACATAGCCGGAGTTGCGACCGCGATTCACTTCGGCGGACCGGGTGCGTTGTTCTGGATGTGGGTGACCGCCTTCCTGGGGATGGCGACCAAGTTCTCAGAAGCCACATTGGCAATGGTCTACCGGAAGAAACACAAGGATGGCAGCGTCTCCGGCGGCCCGATGTACTACATAGAGAAGGGGCTGGGACCAAAATGGAAATCCCTCGCCGTCATCTTCGCGGGCGCGACCATCATCTCCAGCTTCGGCACCGGTAACGCCATCCAAGCCTTCACCGTCGCCGATTCCATGCGGGCTGATTTCGGCGTTCCGCCGTGGATTACGGGGATAGTTCTGGCGACACTAGTCGCACTGGTCATTCTCGGCGGCATCAAACGCATCGGCGTCGTCGCCAGCCGCCTGGTACCATTCATGGCCGCAGTTTACATTCTGGCCTGTATGTTCGTCATCGGACTGAACATCGGAGAAGTTCCAGCGACCTTCGCGACAATCTTCCACAGCGCTTTCACACCGCAGGGCGCTATCGGAGGGTTCGCCGGATCGACCTTCTTCCTGGCACTGCTCTGGGGAGTGCGTCGCGGCATCTACTCAAACGAATCCGGCCAGGGTTCAGCCCCCATCGCGCACGCCGCCGCCAAGACCGAAGAGCCGGTCCGTGAAGGCACCGTCGCCATGATCGGCCCATTCATCGACACGCTGGTCATTTGCACCCTCACCGGCTTGACCATTCTGCTGTCCGGCGCGTGGAGCACCCCATTTCCACAACTGATCGAAGCAACCGCGCCGACCGTGATTCTAGCCGATGCGCAGCTACTGCCCGGCGGCAGAGCTGCCGATGAAGACCTGTTCAGCGGCGAACTGACCGTCCGTCACGGAAAAATTGAGCAGGATGTTGCGCTGGTGTATTCCAACGGATTCCTCGGCAAACACAACTTCATCATTGAGGGTCCGGACGACGAAGCGGTCACAATCCTCTCAGCCCGACTCGAAGTTGAAGAGGGTAAAATCCTCGCCATCTATGGCGATGACAATGGATCCCTCGATGACCTCGCACTCATCGAAGGAACTGCACTACAGAATGGATCGGTACTCACTTCTCAGGCATTCCGCTCTGTATTCGCAAAACATTTCGGCGAGCGTGCGGGACGGCTCGGCAGTTGGATCGTCACCTTCGGCGTGTTCCTGTTCGCCATATCGACCGCCATCTCATGGTCCTATTACGGCGACCGGGCAGTGGTCTACCTGTTCGGGCAAAAACATGTACGCGTCTACCGAGTGATCTATGTCGCAGTGGTGTTTTTGGCCTCCAACCTGGCGCTGGCGGTGGTCTGGGGATTCGGCGACATCGCGCTATCCATCATGGCTACACCGAACCTGATCGCGCTGGTTCTGCTCGCGCCGAAGATCGTCGCCTGGAAGAAGGAGTACTTTGCGCGTGACCATCAACCGATCAGTAAGGCGAAGTGGTTTAAGGCTTAGGATTCATTAGTTTCTAGTAGGTGTGATGATGGAATACTATTCTGAATCTGTGACTCCGCCTCAATTGAGGAATGTTGAAGAAGTCTCTGAAGTATTATGGGGCGGAGTCCTATCTTACATTGATGGCTTACTTGATAGAGGAGCTTTCGGTAAATCTTTTCCTGAAACATGTGATAATGGTAGTGCAATCACATGCGGTAATGATAAAAGACGATTTTACACAAGTCTACAGGCAGAAATCCGCAATATCATCGTTCCGATAGAAGAAGGCAAAATCCCACCCACATTAGCGTTTCTTGATTTCATTCAGTTTTGTCACAGAAACGTTAGCTATCCAATCCAAGGTAATTACCATTCATTTTACACACATTATCATCTGTCATTTGATGAAGATAGAGGTCGTGAAAGCTATTCTGATCAAATAAATCGATTGTTCAAGAGTAATAATTTTGCATACGAACTTCATACAGACGGAAAAATAGTCAGATTGATAACTGATGAAATAGCAAGGGTTATCAATATCCCTCTAATAACTGGAGATCAGCAGCTTGATGGATTAATCAGGGCTGCTAAAGAGAAAATTTATGATAAAGATATTTCTGTAAGAAAAGAATCATTGGAGAAACTATGGGATTGTTGGGAAAGGTTGAAGACAATTAGTAATCCTGATAAAAAGAAAGGAATTGAAGAATTAATTAGTAATATATCGTCAGATCTAACAGTACGGTCTGATATCAACGATGAAGCAGATAAGTTATCAAAAATAGGAAATAAATATCGTATAAGACATCATGAAACAGATAAAATTGAAATTGAAGATACTTATATGATAGATTATTTGTTCGTTCGTATGTTGTCTCTAATTAATCTACTTGTGGCACATAATATCAGCCATTAGAAGAAAGACAACGAAGTATCCCCTCATTATTGTGCGGATCAGCCTCGAGCGCGACATGATACCCCATCCCCCGAATTAGTGACGAAGTCACCGGCCCGATGGAACAGATCGTCGCTGCCTTCAGAAGACGATCCGCCTCCTCCTCCCCCCACTGACGCCGGAAAGCCTGGAAGGTCGAACCACTGGTAAAGATCACGATGTCCGGGTCACGTTGATGCATCCAGGCATGGTCGAGTTCATCTGTGGGCGCGTCAACAGTTGTATAAACAGTGTGCGACAAGACCTTCACATCCGCACCCTCCAGCGCCGTCTCAACAGCCGGATTGCCCAGCTCGCCACGTACACGAATCACCAACGAATCCGGGACTGAAGTCCCGGGCATGTTCCGTTTATGATCATCCTGGGCTGAAGCCCCGGCCATGTCCCGTTTATGATCATCCGGGGCTAAAGCCCCGGCCATGCTATCTCTGAGCAAAGTGACTAACGCCTCACCCAACGCCTTGCCCGTCGAAACCTGTGGGATCAAGTCAGCGTTCAAGCCATGTTTGGCCAGCTCATCCGCCGTAGAAACGCCCACCGCCGCGATCTTGAACGGGCCCGTCCAACGTACATCCTGTCCCATCTGCTGCAGACCATCAAAGAAGAAGCGGACGCCGTTCCCGCTGGTGAATACCAGCCATTTGGGCGAACCGTGATGCTGTTTGCGGTGCTGCTCGACTGTAAGTAGCAGCTCGTCCCACTCGCCCTTCTCATATCTTTCCTCGAAACGGATCGCCGGGATGTGCAGCACCTCAGCGCCCAGCTCACGCAAGCCATCAATCAGTTCTGCAGCTTGCCCTTTCGGACGCGTCACAATCACCCGTTTCTGCGCCAATGGACCCGGCGTGTACCAACCGATCTTCTCAGCCAACGCCGTCGTCGGACCAATTACGATCAGCGCGGGCGGGCGAATGTTCGCTTCCTTCGCCTTCGCCGCGAGCTCGCACAATGGCGCACGTACCACCTTTTGCGCGCCAGTCGCCCCACGTTCGATCATCGCGGCGGGCTGGTCTGCGGGCATGCCATCTTCAATCAACGCCGCCGCGACCTTGTCCAGCACTTTAACGCCCATGTATGCGACTAACGTGCCGTCATGCAGCTTGGCGAAATCTTGTAGTGGGATCACACCATGTTCGTCACCACGTGCCGGTGCGGCGTTCGCGGTGAATAGCACCGCATAAGTTGCTTTCCGACGGAAGGTGAGCGGTATCCCAGCGTAAGTTGTCGCCGCAATCGCTGCGGTTATCCCCGGCACGATTTCGAAGGGAACGCCCGCCTCACGTAACGCAACCGCCTCTTCTCCACCTCGCCCGAAGATCAACGGATCGCCGCCCTTGAGTCGGACGACATTCTTACCAGCCTTCGCCAGATCAATCATCAAGGTCTGGATGTCGCGCTGCGGCATCACGTGATTGCCGGAACGTTTGCCGACGTAACGCCGTTCGACATTTTCCGGAAGTTCGGCGAGCAAGGTCGGATCGACCAGTGCGTCTACCAGAACGACGTCCGCCACATTGTGCAACAGATAATAGCCGCGTCGGGTGATCAGGGATGCGTCCCCCGGACCCGCGCCGACAAGGTAAACCGTGCCGACTTGCGGCGTTCCAGCTGTATGGGAATTCGTATTCATGAGATCAGTTTGCCGTTAGTAACGTTATGGTGATCGGGAATATACGGGGTGACGGCAGATGATCCGCGTTGGCGGAGCCACGTCCGGGCAGGAGTATGAGAGGGAGAGAAAATAGAGAAGTCATCCTGACGGGCGTCGTGTGTTTTTTCGACGCACGAGAAGGATCTCGGTTTTGAAGTCTGAAGAATCAGAACCGCGTATGGCACAGGCCCGCGTTTGCTTGCAAACGCGGATTATCCGCAAGGTTGGATGTACGATGATGGATGACTACAGGTATGTCGAAGTGATGTTTATCCGCGTTTGCGAGCAAACACGGGCCTGTTTCACGTGGATTATCCAACTCTGTCAGAAGTGCCGCTTTTCCTTGAGGGAGACGTAACTGTCACGTCCGATCACAATGTGATCGAGAAGCTCAATATTCAGCAATCGTCCAGCCTCGGCCAGTTCGCGCGTTAGCTGAATATCTTCCAACGATGGAGTCGGATCACCAGAGGGGTGGTTGTGCGCGATCAGTAACGAATGGCAATGCTTCTCAATGGCAGGTCCGAACACCTCGCGTGGGTGCACTAATGCTGAGGTCAAGGTGCCGATGCTGATGACTTCGTCAACCACAAGTCCACCCTTAACATTCAAGTACAATCCTCGAAAATGTTCACGGGTGAGATGTGCCATCTCCGGCGCGAGATACTGGTAAGCGTCTTCGGGGCCGTGAATCTCAAGATCGGATGAATCGACGAACAATCGATGCGCCAGAGCAAACATGCGGATCAAACGTTCTGCCTCTTCAATAGGTAATTTGCCATCCTTCGCCAGCAGGGAAGCATCCCGGATCTGCGTCAGCGCTTTGCTGCCGTACATATTCAGAAGAAGCTTTGCTTTCTCATGCGGCTTGGTGACATAACCTTCCAGCACTCCAGCAAGTAATGATGACAACGGGGTGTCATATTCCTTCTGCACCGGGCTGACGGTATTGTCCGTGTCCCTTCGGTCGACCGACTCCTCAGGATCGGCCAGCTCCTCTCCCTGGGAGAGGTCAGGCCTGGTCTTGTGGATTCCGTGTACGATCAGCACTGGGCCACAATGTATTTGCCTTTTCTCACGCAACCGCCCTGCCAGATCGCCTTCACCAAGACCTGAAGCCATCAGCTCGCTCAAACCTTCTGCTGCCAGCAAACGTGTGTCAGCCTCGCTGAAGAATGTGGGTTCTGGTTCTGTCAGCTGACGCACATGGACCAGACCTACTGCTTGCATCCATTTCACGAGGTCGCGACTCACTGATCTGCGCATGCGTTTCTGTGCTTCGAGAGTCTCAAGAAGCTCACGATGCAAATGCTGCTTTTTACTGAAACGGTCACGGGCAGGGCTCCACTCAAGCAATACCAGTTTACCTTGGTGAGATAATAGCCTTACCCAATTCTGGAGGAAGATTGGAGGATCTTCCTGCTGAGCGAGGTTGAACGCCAGCACTATCAAATCACAACTGTGTGGAAGCTGATCTGGTTGAGCATCCCTGCCCTGAACAAACAACACCTCGCCCTCTTTTAACGCCTTGGCGCGAGGTGCAGCATCCAGCGAACGGGATGGGTCGGCAGCAACAACATGACGGAAACGGGAACGGATCCTTCTTGCCAGACCCTCCCCTCCACCGATGATGAGTGCCGTCTCACCCTGTTGATCGTCAAACCAGCTTGCCATATTTGAAATTCACGCTTTGTGAGCCTTGACTCCAATAATACGATTTGCTTAATCGTTTTACCAGCAATCCTCTGAGATGACCCTGTTGCCCAATTTGATCAACGAGAAGGTTTGCTGCGTCTTTCGAGTTAATCGCCTTCTATACCCATAATTGTATTAATAACACATTTGAAGCTGGTGGCGGGGTTGTTGAAATAGTATGGTCGTATTGGGGAGAAGTAAACGCCGACCGTACCAGGATGAATGGTGCATCGGATTACACATACAACTACACCTTGGAAATTGAGGGTCAGGATTATGGCTATCAATCCGGAGTCTCATATACTTGGAGCAATGTTTCCCTGGTGGAAGGTGACTACACAGGAAGTTTTGCAACCTCAATGACTTACCCGTTGCAGGACGGTCTGAATGGAGTCTTGATGGTCGTCGTCACCACACAGATGGACTTCATCGCTGATGGTTCGGGTACAGGTTCCGGTTCAATCGCTGGTGAAGAATATGTCCGATTCATATTTGACGCTGCCGTTGATGAAACGATTCCCGGAGTTTACACGCTCAAGAGTGAGGATTGGGAAATTGAGCATCCCATTTCGCTCTATGTATATGGCTAATTCTGCTAGCTGATTAATTGATGATGAGCCGGATGAATTCGCGTCCGGCTTTTTCTCTCCTGCTCATCCGATCATTGAACATGAAATGCGATCTACATCGTCATCCGAAAGCCTCCGACCGCCTGAAATCAAAAGAGTGCTCCATGAGACCGACTAGCCATCCAGTGTATCCTTTTTGCAAATAACTCTTTCGCAGCGTGTTTCGCTTGTGCTATTATGAACAAACAGCGGGGCTATTATACTCTGTCTATGGTCCTTTAGCCCTGATTTACCACCTTACATCTCTTCACCCGACTCATCAACATTGCAGGGTATAACGCATGAATACTCCCCTGGTTGAACCCTTGGAACTTCCATTCCGTTGCCTGAACGCAGCCAGGGAGTTGACTGAACAAGGTATTCCTGTTCCGGAAAGTATGGAACAGGATCTCAGTGCGACTCAACATCCCTGGTTCAGTGAACCAAGGGATGCCGGACAAATACTATGGTCCATCCTCAATCAACCGGAACGAGCACGTGGCCTGGCATGGCTGGATCAGATAGGAATACTGGACGAGCTGATCCCTGCCTGGGAAGGAAATCCGGTACGGAAAACCCTGCGTCTTCAAGCTGTCGAGCAATTACACCTGGAAGTATGGAAACAGGGGTTGGATGAGGCCGTGTTCAACATGATCCGCGACATCCATGACACTGTTGTCGACAAACGGATCAACCGTTGGGCACTGACAGCACTCGCCACAATGCTGGCGAATGGGGACATGGAGGATACTCGGACCTGGGTCTCATTCGTACGCCGCGACCTGCATGCACTGGGTGCCACCGAGGCCGAGATCGTCTGGGTGACCGGGATATTGCTCAATATCAACCCAACCCTGCTATTTCTCGCTGGGGAGGATATGGAGATTACCATACGTCCCGAACTGGCCGTCGTTGGACTGTGCACGCTCAACGTGTCTGATCCTGACAAAATAGCTATCGCCATTAAACGGGTTAACGAATCACTCGACCATGCCGTCAATCCGCTGGATCGGATTACCGAGGAAGAAGATTAGGTGAAAGACGGACTCGGGGTTCGGGGTTCGGGGTTCGGGGAAAAGAGTATAATAAGGAACAGACAGACCATAGGTTTAGATCTTTTCCTATAGCCTGTCCGTTCCTATAGCCTATAGCCTGTCCGTTCCTATAGCCTATAGCCTGTCCGTTCCTATAGCCTATAGCCTGCTTTATCTCTTAAATATACTCTTGTACAGTTCATTCAACTGCTCTTCATTCTGCTGAATCTTGTAGAATCGTTTCGCCCAACTCTCCATCTCACGGTCGATTCCATGCTCCAGGCTGCGCTGGAGCTTGTGCGGAGATGCACTGGAGAAGTTGATGTATTTGGCCTCGTAGACACCTTCATCCCCTACATGTCCACAGCGCATGATCAGCTTGTAAAGCACCGGACCAATTCCTATGTAGCGACATTGAACTTCAATCTCTATCACACCTGTCTGCTCGTCTGTCGCATTCTGGTAAAGCGCACCAACCTGTTCATCGGTCTCGATCAATTCAATGTTGTTGAAGTTCACATATGGTATAGCATCGCCAAAGTGATCCTTGTATTTGACCTCCATCCAGAACTGGTAATATCTCTGATCGAGATTCAACCCGGTCGTATCACCAGTGAAGTACAACTCCATGTAGCCATTGAAACGTACATTGATGAAGTCTTCTGTGAACCGACCATAATCCCAGTAGTCGTAGATATCTTCACTGACTTGAGTATGACTGAAGAATTCTTCGAGCTCGTTCTCATCCTGAGTGACGAACAGTAGTATGAAGAATACCGTGATCGCGAGGAAGGTATAACCACTGAATTTCAGGAATGCCTTCAGGTAGCCTTGATCCGACATGGGATAACCGTCCGTTAGATACTTGGAAGTGAGGCTGTCAGGGGACGAATATAAGGGTCTAATGCCTCAAATAAAGCGGAAACCGGAGCGGATTCTCATTTTTCTCACTACCCTAGAGAGTGCTCTTTTCAACTCATAAAGAGTTGCCGCCTGCCTGTAACCTGAAGCAAGTTCCCCAAGTCTGACAGAGCAACTGAATTGCTAACATTTAGATAGTGGAGGAGTACCTGATGAGAACCACATTGCTGATCCTGCTTACGATGCTGATGGCAGTCAGTGGATTCGCACAAGACCGGATCAAGATTGAAAAGCTTGATGATTTGCCACGTTACACCTATAACGTGGATGGTAAAGCTACCGATTTCGTCGTTGATCGAGAGGCTGTGCTCGAACTCGCGATGCAAGTTAAGAGAGACATCCTCGATGATCTCGACACTTACGAAATCGAAGATCCGACTACACTCAAGAACTACTACACCGACCTCGGCACCATCGCCCTCATCGAGAAAGACTGGGATACCTACCTCAAGTATCTCGAAATGCGGAAGGAGATTGAAGACAAGGAAGCTTCACGTCTCACCTCCGGCATGTTCATGCAATCCTTCATCACCGCAATCCGTTCCGGCGATGACATTGGCCCTGTCCTGCGCCGGGAACTGACGCAGCGCGTTAATGCCCTGCCTTATGACATCGTTCAGGATGACATCAAGAGCACCAAGGGCACAGCAGAAATCATCACCTCCAACCTGATCATGGGAAGCCTGGATGCCTCAGTGCAGCCAGTTCTCGATGGTGCCGATGGCGAAATCTCCAAGGACATCGCAACCGGCCTGTTGGGAGCATATACGACCATCAGTTACTTCGTCCCGCAGAAGGAAATCGTGGCCGAGGTCTACAAAGCTTATCTCGATGCAAACGCTACCGAAAAGGAAGACATCTGGGCCGACCGTGATTTCGAACTCCCGCCGGGTCAGGATGTTGAACCCGTGGTGATCGGCATCTGGGACAGCGGAGTTGACACCGATATCTATAGCCGTACCAACCAGATCTGGGTCAACGAAAACGAGATCCCGAACAACGGCAAGGATGACGACAACAACGGTTTCATCGATGATGTCCACGGAATCGCCTTCGATCTCCATGCCAACAAAACAACTGAGATGCTCTACCCCATCGGCGATGTAGAAGCTGACCGCCCGAGGTTGCAGAGTCTGACCAAGGGTCTCATGGATCTACAGGCGAACATCGACAGTGAAGAAGCTACTGCTCTGCGCGCTGAGATCGGCAAACTGGAACAGAAAGATGTACAGACATTCATAGAAGATATCAGCAAGTACGGTAACTACAGCCACGGTACCCATGTATCCGGTATCGCCGCCAAGGGCAACCCGTACATCAAAATCCTGGGTTGCCGCCTGACCTTCGGCTACACCATGATCCCGGAAGTCCCAACCATAGAACAGGCGCGTAAAGATTCTGCCATGTACTGGGAAGTCATCGATTATTTCAAGCAGAACGACGTGCGTGTGGTCAATATGAGCTGGGGCGGCAGCGTGGCTGGTATCGAATCAGCGCTGGAGCAGA
The DNA here is from genome assembly GCA_913009835.1 of uncultured bacterium. Classification (GTDB taxonomy): domain Bacteria; phylum Electryoneota; class Electryoneia; order Electryoneales; family Electryoneaceae; genus BMS3BBIN04. The sequence continues at coordinate 915 of CAJVXH010000115.1, read as the reverse complement.
ATAACGCTGGCGGAACACCGGAAGAGCGGAAAGAACTCGCACGTGAGATCTTCGAGATCGGCAAAGCTGGGCTGCTGCAAGCGATGACCAGTGCCCCCGAAATCCTCTTCGTCACCTCAGCCGGAAACTCCGACAACAACGTTGACTTTGAAGAGTTCCTGCCCAGCTCCTTCCGTCTGCCGAACATCATCTCCATCGGTGCTGTTGACCAGGCCGGTGAGGAAACCAGCTTCACCAGCTTCGGCAAAGTGGATGTCTACGCCAACGGTTTCGAAGTAGTCAGCTATGTTCCCGGCGGAGATCAAATTCCGTACAGCGGAACCTCAATGTCCAGCCCGAATGTGGTCAACCTGGCTGCAAAACTGCTGGTGATCAAGCCCGACCTGACCGCGACCCAACTGTCCGGTCTGATCCTCGCAGGTACCGATGCGACCTATGCCGGTGACCGTCTGGTGCTGCTGATCAACCCGAAACGTTCGATGGCCATGCTGATGGCATCGATGCAGGCGGGCTAGTGAGCCCCTTCACGTCGCGGGCAAAAACACTTTCGCGACCTACACGTTGTGAGCTTGTGAGTAGTTGAAGAAACAGCGCGATGCAATGAATATTGAATGATACGTGCCCCAGACATTTATGTCTGGGGTCATCCGAGGATTATTTGCACGCCAATCTCATGACATTTATGTCTGGGGTCATCCGAGGATTATTTGCACGCCAATCTCATGACATTTATGTCTGGGGTCATCCGAGGATTATTTGCACGCCAATCTCATGACATTTATGTCTGGGGTCATCTCACGTTAGAATCTCAAATCCAGCCCTACCGATGATGTCTTCCTGACGCCGTCGGTCAGATGTCTCTCTGTTATCACCTTCTGATCATCCCCGCCGTACGTGCGTGTGACTCCGTCCACA
>CAJVXH010000114.1 GCA_913009835.1 uncultured bacterium | reverse complement strand
TACGCTGTTTCTTTTTTTTTTTTTATTATTTTTCATTTTTTTTTTAATGATACGGCGACCACCGAGATCTACACTCTTTCCCTACACGACGCTCTTCCGATCTAACACATACGCCGTCAGCAGGAAGAAGGTCACCCCTACAAAACGTCGTACCTTCCCCTCGGTGGCCTCAAGCTGCTCTTCGTTGAGCGTTCCACTGAGCTGCAAACGTAAGCGCCAGAGCAATAAAGTCGCCGCTGACACCTCGATTAGACTGTCGAGACCGAATCCGACCAGCACAACGCTTCCAGCCTCCACACCCGACCACAAAGCCACACCGGCCTCGATCAGGTTGTAGATCATGGTGAATACGACCAGCCATATGGCGCGTCGGAGCCAGGTGTTCATCGTTGTAGTAGATATCAATTTATTTCCTGAGTCTTGAGTACTGAAAAAACAGGTCCGTGTTTGCTTGCAAACGCGGCTGATCAAATAGTCTGACCTTCGGATAACCCGCGTTTGCAAGCAAACACGGGCCTATATTAGCGCGGATCATCCCAGACATAAATGTCTGGGGCACGACCACTAGGGACTTCAGTCCGTGGAGCTGAATCATCATTCATCACTGTCTGTGGACAGCGAACGCTCCGCCGCGAGGTCCAACTCATCCTGCGTAGCGTCCTTGGGCTTCCGTTTCAACTTGTCAAAACCGTGACGGGTGAGAATGCCTAGAATATCCTTGGACCAACGGGTCAGCTTCCCTCGATATTCACGTACGGCCTCATCCCGGGACCAGGGACGATAACTCCGGCATCGATCGATGGAGGCGTGCCCGGCAACACTGGTCAACAGTCCGCTGAACAGACCTTCGCTCATCGCTTCGCCGTAACGTCCGACGAATGGCATATGACGCCCCAGCCCGGTCCAGATATTGTCGGTGACATTGAGCAGGTTGACCGCTGCCACGACCCGCAGGATGTCGTAGAACACCTTGACCGTCTCACGAGGTGTCGGGCTGGTACGGTATATACGTACGATGCGGTTGATCATCAACGTGTTGCGCCAGAGTACGATGTACATGTCAACGCTGCGATATGGTGAAACCGCAGTGCCAACCGTGACCAGGCCAACATTGTCCGAGACAACAGCTTCCGCGGTCTTGTCGAGATCAGTGAGCAATGGTGAAATGTGGTTACGCTCTATCGCAAGGATCGCATCGCGGACATTCGACCCGTCGCCAGAGGGTTCAGGTAATGCTTCAACTTCAGCTCGTAAACGCTCCAACTGACTCCGTTTATCCGCGAGGTGAGGGTTGGCGTTGAAACGGTCACTGACCTTTATCATATGGCTGCGGAATTTTTTTGCCTGCTTCGCCGAAACCTGCCCCTCATCAGGTAATTCCGGTGGCGCTAACGCTTGCCGATATGAGAACAAGGCGCGAATCTGCCACAAGAGGTACAACAACAACGCTGCAACCACAGCGAGAAACCCATAACCCAGGTATGGATGCGTATCGTAGAGAATCTGGTAGCCGCGAAGTGTCTCAATGACCGCGAAAAAGGTCAATGCCACACCTGCGACTACAGCAATTCGCTCAAGAACTTTCAGTAATTTCGCCATCTATTCCCCAAGGCAGAAACTTCTGTTAGGTTACCCAAACTTCCTGTCTAATGCAACCTGGATTCTGGTAATTTGCTTGTATCCGGTTATCCAGTTAACTCAGCTGGGGGGTTGTCATGCCCACGACATTCATGTCGTGGATTATCGTTATGATGAATATGCCCCTGTTACCGCTGCAGGCGATAACAGGGTTGATCCGCAAGTTAAAAAGTGCCTGTCGATTTTCTCAGAACTCAGAATTGTCGTTTGAGAATCCCTGCGAACCGCCAAAAAGACGACGGGTCACAGGGGCATGTCTAATAGCTGAGTTAACTGGATAACCGGATGCTTGTAAATTTGCTGCTCATTGAACGTGAAAGCGGCCTTATCGTTCCGCTCGGAGACAATTCTGCAAAAGAAACAGGTGTGGATTCGGCCCCAATATGTGTCCATTCTTACAGTTGAACCATCCTTGAGCATATTAGTCTGAGTGGAGGGTGAGGCATGGCAATGTCAGAAAATGAAGTCATCACCAGCAGGCTACACGCAGTCCAAGTCGAAGTGGCGCTGGTGCTGGGTGATCTCACGGTCGAGGTGGTTGATGCAATCGTGAATGCGGCAAACAACCATCTCGCACACGGTGGTGGAGTGGCCGGAGCTATATGCAGGCGTGGCGGACCGAGCATTCAGCGGGAGTCGTACACTAGAGCACCGGTACCTGTCGGGGAAGCGACCTGGACATCCGCGGGTGACCTTAACGCAAAGTATGTCATACATGCCGTCGGCCCACGTTGGGGTGAAGGCGACGAAGATGAGAAACTGGCAAACGCTGTCCAATCATCGCTCGATATCGCCAACCGACCTGATCTGGAAATCAAGACTGTCAGTATGCCCGCAATCTCTACCGGAATATTCGGATTTCCATTGAAGAGAGCGGCAGAGGTTATTCTCTCAGCAATCCATGATTGGCTGAATTCACACCCCGACACTCAGCTGAAAATAATCAGATTATGTTTGTTCGACCGGCAGACCTTGAATACCTTTGATTCACTCCTCGATGATTGCTTTGGAGATTAACGCAGATGACTGATAAACCCGCACTCCCCCGTCCCGAAGACGCTCGATACTACGAAGAACAACGCCTCCGACAACTGTGGCTAAAGTTGGTTTTCTGGGCAGCCTTGGTTTTGACGATCCTGTCCCCCTGGCTCGATGGACTTAATCACCCGGAAAAACGGGTGGAGACCTTCCTCACGATGGGGATCGGAGGCCCTGTAATGTTGCTGCTCATTCTGGCCATATATCGGATGAGAATGCGCGTCTGGGTGATGGAGGATGCCATCCACGTTCGCTTCTGGCCGCTGATCGGCCACAAAATCATCCCGCTCTGCGACATTGAGAAGCTGGAGGCGGTTGAATATCGTCCGATTGCTGAATACGGTGGCTGGGGTCTGCGAGGGGTGGGAAAGGATCGCGCATTCAACGTATCCGGGAACAAAGGAGTGCGCTTCTGGTTTAAAGATGACACCAAGCTGCTAATTGGGTCTCAAAATGCTGACACCTTCGCCGATTCTGTCAGGGTCGCGATGCGTTGATAAAGTGATTATTGTTGGCCGACACCTGAATTGACTCGGATCACCTCTGGTTCACTCCACATATTCGAGGTTTTGATTTGAATTCCCGCCCATATTGAGCTATGCTAAGGCTTGGCAACTCATGAGATGCGCGTTCCTATAAGGTTAAATGGGTCCGGTAGTTGCAGCCATTGCCCAAGTTAGAAAAGCGCTTCATTACATCACATTTATTGTTTCCGTGGAGGGATAAAATGCGCCTGATTCCTGGCGTTCTCGCATTGCTATTGCTGTCTTCAACCTTCTTATTCGCACAACCAGCCCCTCGTTTGCTGGTTGAGTTGGATGACACTGCCGCCCAGGCAGCTCGTCATTATGATCAACTCCCCTCAAAATTGATGGCAGTCGCAGGTCAAGACGCTGAGCTGGTACCAATTTTTTACGAACCGAACGATGCCGCTCATCGGGCATCATGGTACAAGCACGGTTTAAACCGATGGTTCCGGGTTGTTTCAAAGGTTAGCGCTGAAACCCTGTACTCCCAATTGACAGGTGGCGATGGCATCCTCTCAGTTGAGATGGACGAGCTGCATCACTCCTTCAACCTGCCGGATGATTACTCCATACACAACATGTGGGGGCTGGACATCATGGAATGTCCGGAGGCATGGGATCTGTACCAAGGTGACACGGAAATCCTGATTACCACAATAGATACCGGTTGCAAGATCACTCATGAAGACCTATGGGAAAATATGTACATCAATCCCATCGAAGATTTGAACGGCAATGGGATCTGGGACGAATCCGACAACAACGGCATTGACGACGATAACAACGGTTTTATCGATGACCTGACAGGCTGGGATTTCGTCTCTGTCGATCCGTTCGGCACCCCCGCCGAGGGTGAAGACTACGGGCCAAGGGATAACATGGTCTTCCCCGATATCCACGGTCACGGGACTCACGTCCAAGGCACCGCGGCAGCGACCACGGATAACGGAATCGGAGTAGCCTCGGCTTCTTGGAACGTCGTTTCCTTCCCCAGCCGAGCTGGATTTGCCTGGCTGGATGGGTCAACATTGCAAGGCAGCGGCATGGGCTCGGATTTCATGGCCGCGATTCAATACGCCGTAGATAACGGCACCCGGGTAATCAGCATTTCATTCGGAGGTACTGGCTTCTCACAGGCTTACCAGGATGCGGTCAGCTACGCACGTGACAACAACGTTATCCTGTTCGCATCCGCAGGCAACAGCGGGAACTCAGTTATGAATTATCCTGCGGCCTACGAGGGAGCGATTGCGGTGGTCGCCAGCACACCGACCGACAGCAAGGCGGGATTCTCGACATATGGTGAGTGGTGTGGTATCACTGCCCCCGGCACAGGTATCTGGAGCACCATGGTCGGCGAGAACTACCGACCCGAGGATTATGTCGCTTGGCAGGGTACATCCATGGCCAGCCCGAATGCGGCATCAGTAGCGGCATATGTCATCAGCTATATGCCACAATTGACCGATGATCAGGTTGAGGCAGTGATGCACGCCAGCACCGACGATCTGGACGTGCGCAATCCCAGTTACGCTGGCCTGTTGGGATCAGGACGTGTGAACGCTCGTCGGGCACTGGAATATGCGCCATCGGCAACCGTTCCACCGATGGAATACGTAAGCGCTGATGTTGACCGACAGACGGGGTTGGTTACCCTGAGCTGGTATTCAGATCCAGGCGAACGAGATGACTTCGTGGGGTATAACGTCTATCGCGACGGTGAAGTCCTCTTCGAAGAAACCTTAGACGAAGAGATGAACGATCAGCTGCCAGAACCGGGCGATTATCTCTACACCGTGCGTGGGGTGTATGGAAGCATTGAAACCTTGCCGATGACTGAGTCAGTGAATTTCTCGGGTCTGTTTGGATTACCGATCGTTGACAATTACGAGTTTCCTGAAGACACTCCCTGGGAATTCTCCAACCCCGACAACGCTCGCCATTTCACCAGCCTTGTCTACGACGGAGAACGTGCGGTCGGTGTCTCTTCACCGACAACCCGCACCGAAGGTATACAGCGCTATTTCGCAGATTCTGAAGGCGTGCAGGTGGAGACCTGGTTCCAAGCGACCGGCTATCCCAATTCTGGAGGTGAGGCGGCTGCGATTCACCTGTTTAACGGTGATGATCGGATCAAGGTGTTTGTCGGAAATGATGCTGACCTGTGGGTCAAGGATTTCGGTGAGGGTGATGCATTCCCGCTAAACAGTATTGTCGATATAGATTACGACCATTGGTATCACATCAGCGTGCGCTACCTGGATGGATTACTCGATATCCTGCTGCTCGATGAGAACAAGCGAATGGTTCTGCACCAGACGCTTACGGTGACTGATTTGCCGATTGACGGCATACTGCTCGGCTCAGTCAACCTCGATAACGGCTGGAGTTTCTTCGATGTGACGACAGTGAAATTGTATCCGACTGAGCTGGAATACTTCACACCTGTCGAGCCAAACAGCGGACCGTATCCGATCGTGATCGTCGGAGGATTGCCGAGGCCATTGACGATGTTCGAGATCGCGGTGCTCGACGGTGATCTGGTGGTCGGGGCCATAGCGCCGGATCACGATGTTTATCCGTTGGTGCTCAATGCCTACGAAGACCTCGGCAACGGACAAGGATTCACCGAAGGCAATAACATGACCTTCGAGATCCGCAACATCGATGAGAACAACGGTGAGACGCTTGAGATCGGGGATATACAAGAGGGCGATGGTAGTTTCGGATCTGGCGATTATACTCGGATCACCCTCTTCTCTCCGAGTGATGTGGGCGACGAAACTCCTGCTGGATTGCCGAAAGAATTCCACGTTGACCGTGCATATCCCAACCCGTTCAACCCTTCATTCACGGTAAACGTGGCAATGCCATCGGCTGGTCAAGTGAAAATGGCTATGTACAACGTGCTCGGCCAGCGAGTGCTCACTCAGGCCCACACTCTAACACCAGGAAACCACATCCTGTCAGTGAACACACACGACCCAGGACGTTCGCTGGCCACCGGTGTGTATATACTGCAAGTGCGAAACGCAGATAATCAGTTTGTACAGAAGGTGGTACTGGTGCGCTAGGGAGCTGTGAACAAAAGACAGGAAAAGAAAACCAGTGGTGAATTGGTGAGCTCTGAGAAATGAACTGTGAGTTACAGATAAGAACAAAACCCAACTGCCACGGATTGAAATCCGTGGCAGTGTTTATTAAACAACCTCATGTCGATACAATGGGTCATTCTGAACGAAGTGAAGAATCTACTAGCCATTTACACAAAAGATAGTACGTAGTATACGATAGTGCGTGCTCATAACTTGTAGTGTCTTTTATTAGACGCCCACATAGCCTATAACGTATTAATCTGCTCGAGACTCGTTGGCTAGATCCTTCACTACGTTCAGGATGACACCCCTATCGTTCAGGATGACACCATTATCATTCAGAATGGCTTCTTCTTACTTGCCACGGACTAAAGTCCGTGGTAATTGATGTTTGTTCGTCTTTGCTCATAACTCACAAGCTCACAGCTCATAACTCACAAGCTCACAGCTCATAACTCACAAGCTCACAGCTCATAACTCACAAGCTCACAGCTCATAACTCACAAGCTCACAGCTCATAACTCACAAGCTCACAGCTCATAGTTCACGCCGGCTTGCTGGCAACCACAATTGAACTGCGGACCTTGCCATGGAGATCCTTCGCCGCTCGCTTAACCTCATCCATGTCTGCGATTTTAGTCCCGCCACCGCAACAGGAGCTGGATCCGCAACAGGATTCAGATTCAGAATCCAAGCCATCCACCTCCGATTCTATCAGCGGACCGATCTGGCTGGCATCGTAGACGAGAGATTCGACCGCTCGGGCATCTGTCATTCCGGCCTTGCGCAAGCCAGCGAGGTATTCGTCCTCGGAGATCGCACCACCGATGCAGGTGTTGTAGAGGCGCTGATCATTGCGTACCCACTCCGGCAACTCATCGACCATGATGTCGCTGACCCGCATCTGTCCACCGGGCTTTAGCACACGGAATATCTCGCTGAAAACCTTGTCCTTCTCGGGCGAGAGGTTAATGACACAATTCGAGATCACCCAATCCACCGAATTGTCTTCTATTGGTAATTCTTCGATCAAACCCTTGCGGACTTCTATGTTTTCCACTCCGGCTTCGGCGATGTTTCGATTCGCGGCGTCGATCATCTCATCGGTCATGTCCACCCCGATCACTTTACCTGTCGGACCAACCTTTTGTGAGGCGATGAACAGGTCAATCCCCGCACCACTCCCCAGGTCTACTACAGTCTGACCCTCTTTAACCTCGCTGAAGGCCAGAGGATTTCCACAACCAAAGGAACTGACGACAGCGTCGTGGGGTAGTTCAGCCGTATCTGAAATGGAATAGCCCGCCCACTGGGCAGCAACGCCACGAGTTTCCTTCTCTCCACCACAGCAACCAGTGCTGCGGGTGACTGCTTTCGCGTATGAATCCGCGACATGCGTGCGAATCTGATCGTTATCAGGCATGATCTATCCTTTCTTAGCAAAACAAGGCTATAGCAAGACAAGGCTATAGCAAAACAAGGCTATAGCAAAACAAGGCTATAGCAAGACAAGGCTATAGCAAGACAAGGCTATAGCAAGACAAGGCTATAGGAACTGACAGGCACGGTCGGCAGACTGCTGTAAAACACTGAAACCTCAACCCTGAAGTCAACAGAGTCTTGCCAAAGAGCCCATATCGAGGATGATCCACGCTCTACAATGGTCTGTGTCTCATCCCTGCGAACCGCCAACAGAAAGAAGCGGCGGGTCACAGGGGCATGACAACACACGTCATCCTGACGTCGCAGACGGAAGGATCTCGGTTTTGAACTTTTGGTCATCCCAGACATAAATGTCTGGGGCAAGAAGCGACCCCGGCTGAGTTAACTGGATAACCGGGTGCAAGCAAGCACGGCCCTGTCAGTTCCTACAGCCTATAGCCTTGTTTTCCCATAGCCTGTCACTTCCGAAATGACTCCACTTCCTGCGTGGACAGTTTGCGGTAGCCACCCGGTTTCAGCGAACCGAGCTGCACCTCACCTATCCGAACACGCACCAATTCCTTCACCGTCAGGTCCACCGAATCGCCGAGACGTCGGATGTGATTCTTCCGCCCCTCGGTCAGGATAATTCGCACGTACGATCCGACAGGCTCCGCTCCCTCACAGGTGAATTCCCGTCCCTCTTCCCGGAAAGAAGCGCCCTGCATCATCTTCGCGGCTGGGGTGGGACGCATGCCCTTAAAGCGCACCAGATACTCCTTCTCCTTCTCGTAACGCGGGTGCATGACGAAGTTGGCCCAGTCACCATCAGAGGTGAGTATCAGCAATCCAGATGACGCCCGATCCAGCCTTCCCGCCGAAAACAGGCGCTGCTTAAGTGGAATCAACGTCTGAAGGGTAGCCCCTCTCTCCTTGTCCTTGACGAACGTGGATAACACGCCCGGCGGTTTGTTCAACGCCAGGTAGATGTGTTTCTGCTGACGCTGGACCTTCTGTCCATCCACTTCGATGATGGCAGTGGCGGGATCTACCTTCGTTCCCAGCTCTCGTACCGGCTGGCCGTTGACCAGCACCCGCCCTTCCACCATAAGCTCTTCGGCTTTACGGCGTGACGCTATTCCCCGCTTGGACAACAGCGCGCTAAGGCGAATGAGATCGTCTTTATCTGAATTTGAATTTAACATGCCGAATCCGAGTACCCAGTTGTTTCTGTATCATGCCCACGACATTTATGTCTGGGGTCATCCGCAAATACAAACGTTGAAGATTCCCAGACATAAATGTCTGGGGCACATTCCTATAGCCTTGTTTTCCTATAGCCTGATATGGGAAGCTACTGCTCTGAGGCGAACACCTGCTCGAGGAATCGATCAATGGTCTCGCGGGCCTGTTCGGCCAGCTCCGGGTCATATGATGAGCCGTGAACAGTCACCGGAGCGTCCGGATTGGTGAAGCCACGTTGGGCACGTCCGTAGATGATGAGTTCGTAATCAACATCACCCGCTCGCATCTCGTCAATGAACTCATGCAATTCATCGCTTGCGATGTACGGGTCAGAGTCGGCATGCAGAACGAGAACCCGGCCCTGTATCTTGCGTCCATCATCTTCAGATGCCGGGCGGATAGAGGCGTTTACCGCGATGGTGCCCGCCAGACGTGCGCCGGTACGGGCCAACTCCAGCGCCGATGTCCCTCCGAACGCTGTCCCCATACAGGCAACACGTTTCACGTCCGCTATCCAGTACTCTTTGGTGAAGGCGTCATAAGCACGGTAGGCACGTTTCCGGAAGAAATCACGATCCGCATATAATTCACGGGTAGCGTCAGCAGCTTCGGCGGCGGTAGTCGGACGCACATCCTTCCCGTACATATCCGCGACGAAGACGATGTATCCGAGACCGACGTATTCCCGTGCGAGCGCAATCTCAATCTCACCCGGTCCACGCCAGTCATGAAATAGAATCAGTGCCGGACGTTTGTTCTCAGTGGCCTCATCGTAAACAGCGATTCCCTCAAGCTGAGCGCCATTGTGGTCATATTGCAGAGGTTCTTCGACGATGCGTGCGGAAGCTGCACTGAATACGAGCAGTATCAGGAGGAATATGATTAACGATAAACGCATTGATCAAACTCTCCGTTACCAGATCTTTTCGACCTTGGCGTTGTTATAGAATCGCGCCAGAATATCCTTGTACTCCATCCCAGCCACAGCCATCGCACCGGTTGCCGTCTGATCGAGCCCTACGCCATGACCGAAACCCGCACCGATAAATTTCAGCTCAACCGGTTCGCCGAGGTCACCCATAATCATGTCTACCACAAAGCAGGAACTGTACAACGCAGTTTCACTCAACGCTCTACGGATGTTCAATTCGCCATGAATGATATGATTACGGTGGCTGCCCAGAAGTTCGAGCTCGATAATCCTCCCCGACACCCCACGTTTAACCGGAGATATCGCGATGAGGGTTCCGATGTCGAAGCCCAGCTTACGTTTAAGAATAGCTTCCAACTCACGACGGGTATAAATCACTTCCCAACGGAAGTAACGCGCATTGCGATCGAGAATATCGATTCCAGTACCACGTGGATTCGAGTATGATTCCGGATGCTCGCGAATCCAACGGTTAACATCTTCTTCATTTGTCAGATCATATTTGAACTCAACCGGGTATTCAACCATAACTGGTGTTCCGGTCAGGTAATCCATGGCTGGCGGATCCCAGAATTCCAGGCTTTCAGTGTGACCGCCACTGTTTGCACTGAAATAGGCTTTACAGACCTGCCCATTATACCTGAGGACTTCACCAGCCGTCTCCATAACAGCCCGGGTGGTGATGTCATGTTGTCGGGTGGTGCCGGAATAAACCTGGAAGGCGACTGTCGCTGAAAAATCAGCAGCGTTCGAGACCGGACGAGTTGCCAGTATGGAAACCGTATAACTCCGAGCTGCAACAGCTTGAGCCTTCAACGCTTCAAGCGGATACGTATAATGCATTTCCGAGGGGATGACACCCTTCAGGTATTCATCCAGCTTCAGCTCGTTGATCGCCATCAGGTTGCCGGTGTTGCCGATACGTACTTCCAGCGCACCCTTGTAAGTTCGGTCTTCGGTATGCTCCCAATGGAAACCAACACCTACCCGGATCGAATAAACCGTGATCTCGCTGTCGCCGTTGGGGACAATGCGGAATCCCTGGTCAAAGATGCCTGAGCGGTCATACTCGGAGTCATAGAGCTCCACCGTTCCAGTGGCCTCAGCCACGCGGTGACGCAGAATGTGTGGGGTCCAGGTTGAATCGATGGCAAATAAGGTTTTAATCATCGGACGAGCGTCCGCTTCCCGCTCATAGGCGCCCAGGATTACACGCCACACCCGCCCGTGGTGGACGAGATCTCCTCCGATACGAATGTCACGTCCGAGGGGGAGAACACGTGCCTGATGCCCTCGCCTTGTTAAATCCCAGGCTATCTGACGGGCATCAGTTTCGTTGTTAACGGAGATCGGAAGAGCGTCGTGTAGGGAAAGAGTGTAGATCTCGGTGGTCGCCGTATCATTAAAAAAAAAAAAGCAAAAATAAAAAAAAGATAAGAGGCATGAAAAATGTAGATGGCAAAA
>CAJVXH010000113.1 GCA_913009835.1 uncultured bacterium | reverse complement strand
AACTTGCGGATCAACCCTGCTATCGCCTGCGGCGGTAACAGGGGCATATTCATCGTCGGATAATCCACGACATAAATGTCGTGGGCATGATGCAACCCCAGCTGAAGCAACTGGATAACCGGATGCTTGCAAGCGCGGATAACCGTCACTATTAGATCCTTGTCACTATCCTTCATCGCTCATCCAAATCTGCTGATAAGCCGCGCTTGACGAGCACTCCCCGGGCCTGTCAAACCCAACAGTCCACAGCCATCAGGTCAGTTCGAGTTCTTTCTCAAGCTGGCTGACCAGAGCGTCCAGACGGCGCACGACAGAGTTCACAGCGCTCGAGTCATTCAAGTCAACTCCAGCTCGTTTCAGCAGTTCCATCGGATGATCGCTTCCGCCAGATTGTAGCAATGTGTGGTAGCGGCTTACAACCTCCTGCCGTTCCTCCTCGGAGGTTGCCGATTGCATGGTGTCAAAAATGGCCGATGAGGCAGCGAAGCTGGTTGCGTACTGGTAGACATAGTACGGGCTGTGGAAGAAATGGGGGATACGTGCCCATGTCAGTTGATATAGTTCTTCATCCTCGATGGCATCATCATACCATGATTTCAGGAGGTTGTGGTAAACTTCTCCCAGCACTTCGCCGGTGATTGGTTGTCCGGCTTCTGCCAGTTGATGCGCTTCAAGCTCGTAGTTTGCGAACATGGATTGAGTGAAGAATGTGCCGGCGATGGAGTCGATGGCGTGTTGCAGGAGTACGATTCGTTCGTCGGCCGATTGTGCGTTCTCCAGCAATTGATCCAGTAGCAGGGCTTCGTTGAGTGTGCTGGCCACTTCTGCGACGAAGATTGTATATCCCGCATATGTGAATGGCTGATGTTTATCCGAAAGCACTGAGTGCATGGCATGACCCATCTCATGTGCGAGGGTGAACACATCATCCATAGTCCCGTGGTAGTTCATCAGGATGTAAGGGTGGATTCCGTATACACTGGCCATGTATCCGCCGGATCGTTTTCCTTCTGTCTCGTACACGTCTACCCAACGATGCTCGAATGCCTCACGGACTGTCGCCTGATAATCCTTGCCCAGCGGTGCGACCGAAGCGATAATTTGCTTTTCTGCGTCGCCATACTCGTAACGGGTTTCATGTTGTATCAATGCGGCGAAGCTGTCATAGAGATAGTACTTCTCGACACCGAGTGCTTTGCGTCGGATCTTGTGGTAGCGACGTAGCGGTTCCATGCCGTTGCGCGCACTTTCCACCAGTGTATGAACCACTGAGGATGGAATCGCGAAACGATGCAGCTTGGATTCGAGCACGTTAGCGTAGCCCCGTGCTCGGGCGTTGAACCAGCCTCGTTGCAGTATGCCGTTATAGATGGAGGCGTAAGTGTTGGTGAATTGCTGGTACAGACCGAAATGAGCCCTGAATATCTTCTCCCGGTCATCTTGTTTCGGCAAGGTGCGCAACAGGGAGGAGTAGGTGCCGGGAGTGATCTTTCGTTTGCTGCCATCAGACAGTTCAACTTCGGGGAAAGTGGCATCCGCTGTCGTAAGCATGGAGTAAGTTTGCGACGGTGTGCTGCCGAATCGTGCCGACAGCGCCATCAACTGTTCACCGTCTTCATCCAGAACATGTTCAGCCTGGCGGAAGATCTCATCCAGGTGGAATCGGTACAATGCGAGGTCAGAGTTGTTGTTGTTCATCCACTTGTGGATTGTCGCCTGTCCGATTGCAATCAATTCCGGGTCGAACCAAGAGGTCGAGGTGGCATACTGGGCTGAGAGATCTTCGACCAGTTGTTTGCGTGCGTTGAGCTCGTTGTTTCGCTGGTCGAGGTCAAATGCCAGCCCCGGGAAATACCATACCCTGTCAAACAGTCGCCCTGCGCTGTCAGAGAGTTGGAGGAATCTAAGCAGTTCCTCCGGACCGTCCTTCAAGCTACCCTGTATACTAGCCAGACTCTGGATATTGTCCTTGATTGACTTGCAATCCTTCTCCCAGTCAGCCAGATCGGTGTATATGTTGTTCAGATCCCATCTGTATCGAGGGTCAATATCGTCACGGTTCTCGTATCCTGACCCGGTGTTCTGCTCAGGGCTGGCAAGTGGGAATATCCCGCTCATATTAATCTCGGTTCAGTTCACTTTTTATGTATCTTGTTGATCCATCTATCAACGCTGAGTGTAAATGGGGCCTTTCAGCCGCCGATAGCAAGTGTAATCTCCAGCTTCACAATATGCCACCCTTGGACATAACCTGTCAGGAGAAAATGAGATGGCCGCTTTTCCCTATCGTGTTATTGACCTGAGTCACCCGATTCACCCTATATCTCCAATCTGGCCAGGCGATCCGAAGACTGAAGTGATCGAGAGGGCCAACTATCATAAGGATGGATACCTTCTGAACGAGTGGAGGTTCGGCGAACACAGCGGAACGCATGTCGGAGCTCCACGTCATAACTATCCTGACTCCCTGTCAATAGATCGGGTTCCCGTCAATCAGCTGATCCTGCCTCTTCGCATCATTGATGTGGATGCCGGTTCTAGACCTCTGGTCATTACGCGAGCGCTAATAGAGAAGCATGAAGCTGAGGATGGGACGGTACCGAGTTGTTGTGTTGCGTTGCGCACGGGTTGGGATTCACGCTGGCCTGATGCGGATCGTGTCTATGAACAGAATGCGGACGGCGATTATCTCTGGCCGGGGTTTGATGCTGATGCTGTTAGCTGGCTGGCCAACGAACGGGGCATAACGGCAATCGCGACCGATGCTCCTGACATAGGTTCAGGTCTGGATACTGACATTGATGCGGGTAGACGCTGTGCCGGTGAGGGCTTGCTGCACATCGAAAACCTGGCAAACCTCTCCCAACTCCCGGTTGATGGTGCGTTTCTGGTAGTGGCTGCGTTGCCATTGGTGGGTGGGTCGGGCAGTCCGGTCAGAGCGCTTGGGTTAATACCATCCGTTTGATTAAGTAGGCTACTGACTACTGACTACTGACTACTGACTACTGACTACTGACTACTGTCCGTCATCCTGACGCCGAAGGCGAGAAGGATCTCGGTGTTGACCTTCGAATCATCCCAGACATAAATGTCTGGGGCAAGACACGTCCGTTAGCAAAGAGAAGCGGCCCGAGGGGGGAGCCCAGGCCGCAGGGGACGCCTCTTTCGAGGCATTCTAGTTGAGTATGAGCTCAACCATACTCTATAACGAGTGTTCCTTGGTACTAGCGCGAAAGGGGGAACGCACTATAACATTCACGAGACATATCTACAGATAAGGAGAACGACTTTTAATGAAACACTCGCTAGTACCATAGCAACTAGCATGCCAGTAGTGAAATCCAAAGAACACCCTCCTCTTTTGCCTGCTTCTCTGGCACTTGTCTTGAATTGATACAGACGGTACGTTCCACTATCACCACAAAGGAGCGGGAGATGGATGAGATGAAACAGGGTCGGCGTGAGTTCATCGGGGTATCAGCCGGGGCAGCAGCGGGGATAGCGTTGGCAGGTGGTCTGCCTGAGATTGCCAGGGCTCAGTCAGCCACGATCTCTCGTCAGGGGCGCGGGGCGATAGCGGTAGCATCCGGGAACGGTCTGGAGGCGGTACGGCGGGCGGTTGATGGTATGCGAGCTGGTGAGGATGCTCTCGATGCTGCCATCGCCGGTGTGAACATAGTTGAGGCTGACCCGGACGATATTACCGTCGGCTATGGTGGCCTGCCCAATGAAAACGGCATCGTCGAACTCGACAGCGCCGTCATGCATGGACCCACCCACCGTGCTGGTGCGGTAGCCAGCATACGCAGCATCATGCACCCCTCGCGAGTGGCGAACCTGGTGCGTACGACCACCGATCACGTGTTGCTGGTCGGCCAGGGGGCGCTTGAGTTTGCCAAGATGCACGGTTTCAAGGAGGAAGACCTGCTGACCGAGAAGTCGCGTAAGATCTGGCTACTCTGGAAGCAGAAGATGTCCGACGTAGATGATTGGCTGCCTCCACCCAAAGAGGAGGTCGATCCTGATCTCTGGAACATGGTCGAGCGGTTTACGGGGACCATCCACCTCAGCGCCCGTGATGCGCAGGGGGAGGTGTCATGCGTGACCACGACCAGCGGTTTGTTCTTCAAGATACCGGGGCGGGTTGGTGATTCCCCGATCATCGGGGCTGGTCTGTATTGCGACAATAGAGTGGGCACGGCTGGTTCAACGGGTCGTGGCGAGGCCAACCTGCAGAACCTCTGCAGCTACCAGGCGGTGGAGTTCATGCGTCAGGGTATGGGCCCATCTGAGGCTGGTCTTGAAGTGCTCAAGCGGGTGGCTGAAAACACTAATCGATCTGACTTGTTGGATGAACAGGGCCGTCCCAACTTCGGCCTCAAGTTCTATTTGATCGACAAGCAGGGGCGTTACGGTGCTGCTTCCATGTGGGGTCCGGCCGATTTTGCGATAGCTGATGATGACGGCGTACGTAAGGAAGCTGCGGCCTTCCTGTACGAGCGGGATTAGGGCAAGTTGTTGTTGTACTGCAGCCCGTCATCCTGAACGCTGCCCGTCATCCTGAACGCTATCCGTCATCCTGAACGCTATCCGTCATCCTGAACGCTATCCGTCATCCTGAACGAAGTGAAGGATCTCTGTGTTGACCTTTGGATCATCCCAGACATAAATGTCTGGGGCATGGCCCTGTACCACGGACTTCAGTCCGTGGTAATGGTTTTCCCGAACCCCGAGCGACGTAGTACAACAACAACAATAAGGACCTAACCTATTACATACACAATGATATAGGTTGTAGTAGTAGTTGTTGTTGTTGTACTGTAGACTGCGGACTGTAGACTGCGGGGATCGTCTCTCGAATCCCGAACCCCGAGCGACGTGAGACGCAGTACAACAACAACAACTCGCTCTCTCCTGATATACCCATCAGCGCAGCCGGGACATTGCTCACTACTTTACCAGCTTCAATTAACGTTCACAGGGCAGCGGCTTATACTGACGGGACTCACCCATGAAGCATCCATACCGCATGACAGTACCACTCCTTGTTCTCCTGCTGATCTTCGCGCAGACTGCAATTGCCAATGACGATCTCCCCGCCCTGGCTGAAGCGGAACGGGTGCGGGATGCTTTACGTCTGGAATGGGCAACCAGCGAGGGGTTCGAGCACGCGATATTGTGCGAACAGCTGGGGGTCTGGGTGTATGATCCCGACTATATCCTGCCGGGCGAATGGGATGATCGGACCCAGGCGATGTACGAGCTGTCGATGCTGGGGGCGGCCCGTTTTGACGTGCAGCAGCCGAGGTATATAACGCGGCGTGATGGCAGCTTGCCAGGCACCGGGGTGCATTGGAGCAAGGCGCTGGCGGACCTGCGTCGGGTGTTGTTGACGGAGAATTTTAATCGTCTCGACGAAGCCTACTACATGAGCTGGGACGTGGTCCCGTCGGTGAAGCAATTAGCGTTGGGTGAGTTGGCGCTGAGGCGTCAGGATGCTGACTCGGCGTTGACGTCGTTTACGTTGGCGAAGCAACAGGCTCCGCATTCACGTATGGCTGGCGAGGCGACGGTCGGGATTGCCAAGGCCTTGTATGCCAAACGTGAGTTCCAAGCCTGCCTCGACACCTTGATGACCAACCTCGACCAGGGCGCGTTCGGGGTGGAAGCGTTGCAACAGATGGGGCTGTCGTTGATCCGTCTGGGACGGACACGTGAGGCGACGGCGCTATTCCAGTTCGGTGTCCACATTAACCTGCTGCACGAACGCGCGCACTACATGCTGGGCAACGGTTACGGCGTGTACAACTACTCCCAGCTTGACGAAGAGTATCCGCACATCGTGCCGGAAGGGTCGGCGGTTGAACGTCTGGAATCAGCGAAGCAGCATCTGAGGAGCGGCGAAGGTGATCTGGCCTTGGCGACATTGCAGTCGTTGGCGATGGCTCAGCCGGTGTTGGTTGAACCACGGGTGATTCTGGCGGAGTTGGCCTGGATGGAGGGCAGTTACGAGACCGCCGAGCGTTTGTTGTTTGAGGCGTTGGACTCCTGTCCGGATTATGGCCGTGCGCACGCTGTGCTGGCTCGAGTCCAGGAGATGCGACGTCTCGAACAATCAGAACGACGGCAGGTGCTCCATGATTCTATCCTCGCCCGGCCGAAGGTGCAGATCGAGGGCATTGACACCTTCATCAGCAACTGGGACGCCTTAAATCCCGAGCTGCAGCAGATCGTGGCCTATGCAGCCAAACCGTGGGCAGCATTCATTCCGGCTCTGAACTCTGCGGGTCAGACGCATTATATCAAGCCGATGTACGAATTGCTCTCCGACGCACCGCATATGGAATCGCTGAAGGATCAACGTATTGATCTCGATTCGCGTCTCTGGGATGATGTGCGCGGGGTGGGTGGATTCCACGCGGTCAGCGGGGTTGAGGATATCCGTCGTATGGCATGGGGCGGCTACAACACCTTGGTACATGAACTCACCCACCAGGTACATGGCATCATGACTCCTGACCAGGCGCAGGCGATTGAGGCCTTGTATCGAGCTGCCAAACGCCGTGACGACGCTGGCGAGACCGTCTTCATGAGCCGCTACCAGGCTTCGACGGTGTGGGAGTACTTCGCGGAAGGGGTGAATGCTTATGTCTCTCAGCGTATCGACGAGTTTGATGAGCGGGAGATGCTGCATGACCGTCTGCATGATCTCGATCCCGACCTGGAACGGCTGGTCATTGACATGCTGGCGGTGACGGATGTCCGTGAGAATGTGGCGGTCGCAACTGTCAACTCCGCTCTGCAGCATCTGGAATATGGTCACGCCGATTCGTCATGGATGGCACTCGAGCAAATCGATGCGGAATGGGGTGGGAAGTCGTATGTGATGAGCGCACGGGCAAATGTCGCGTCGATATTGGATCGCGATGCGAACGCTGTCCGTGAAGGCATAACCTTTGTTAGTCAATCACCGGATGATGGGGATGCCTGGATACAGCTGGCCTCCGCCCTGGAGTTCGGACCTGACGCTGCCGACCTCGCCCCTGATTCGCTGGACACGCCGTTGGAAGTGCTGCGGACTGGTCTGATTCATGTTGGCGAGAGCGATGAGATAGATGTACGGTTGGCGTTGGCCGGATACGCGCATCAGGACGGTCTGTTCGACGAAGCCATCACCCAATGCGATGCTGTGTTGGATCTGCAGGCCGATCATCCCAACGCGATCTGGCAACGCGCGAACAGTCGCGCCGCTCTGTCATTTGCGACGAATGGCATGACCGTGGCTTCAGCCACGGGTGAATCAAACCATTACGATGAAATCCTGTTTTCTGAGGCAGTTGCCGACTACGAGCGCGTGATTCAGATGCGCAGCGGGGTGATGGAATTGCGGCTGGACTATGCGCGCGACCTCATGTTCGCCGGACGTATGGATGAGGCCGACCGTCAGATTGGGGAAGCTGAAACCTTGCACCCGAACGATCCGCTGCCAATGACTTACCGTGCCTGGTGGCTGATGGAAACAGGTGAGTCGGCACGAGGTGAGCAACTACTGAGTGAAGCCCTGGCGTTTGATCCGGTTCCGGATGCGACCCTTGTCCTCGCTGCCCGGTATGGAATCAATGATTCCCCGGATATCGAGACCTTACTCCTTCAGTGGACGCAGCAGGGACCGTATTACGTCTACAACCCACGTCAATATTACTATCAGGCACGGCAGACGGTTCAGCCCTGGATGCGGACGCTGCGATAAAACGAAATTTACCACGGACTTCAGTCCGTGGCAAATATGTGCGATAAGCAAAACTTACCACGGACTTCAGTCCGTGGAATCTGAACTGGGGTGTGGATGCGACAGGGTGGCCCGACTCAGTCTCTGTTGAGTCGGGTGTCATGACGTTTACGGTATTGTTGATTACAGCTACTCAATGGTTATCAGCTTGTCACTCACATGTAGAGTCATCGCTAACACCATGGCAGGTGGCCCGACCATGTGTGCTTATGGTCGGGTGTCATGACGTTTACGATACCATTGATTAAGCTAATCAATGTTTCTCAGCTTATCACTTTCAATTGAGTGCATCGTAAACACCATGAAACCCTACCAACACATTTGGTAGGGCCATCACAACTGGAGAAATAATCAGAAGCGGTCATCTCACCCATCGTAAAACGGATCTCATTCCACACAATCCACTATTGTTTTGAGCTGTATTTATTGGCAAGTTGTTCACAGACCTAAATCGTTGCGGCGCTTAAGAAACGGTGAGGAGAACAATGAAGTCACGATGGTTAGAATTTATGCTTGCCTGTCTGCTTGTAGCAGGCTTCGTATTCAACGGTTGTGATAAGGAAGATGATGATAATCAGATTGTCGGGCCTGAAGATGTTCTGTCATGGACACAAACTTTCGGGGGGACTGATGTGGATGCTGGCTATAGCGTTCAACAAACCACTGACGGTGGGTATGTCATCGTGGGAACCACTCGTTCTTTCGGTGCGGGTGGCAGAGATGTTTGGATGATCAAGACCGATTCCAATGGGGACACGCTTTGGACTCAGACTTTCGGGGGTACTGATTATGATCATGGACTATGCATACAACAGACTATTGATGGCGGATATATAATCACGGGATTAACTCAATCTTTTAGTACCGGTGATTTTGAAGCATGGTTGATCAAGACAGATTCCGATGGAAATGAAGTATGGTGGCAGACTTTCGCCGGTGCTTACAATAATGCTGGCAAAAGCGTTCAACAGACGGCTGAAGGAGGGTATATCATAGCAGGTGATACGAAATCAATTGGCACAAACGATTATAATATATGGCTGATCAAGACAGATTCCGCTGGGAATGAACTGTGGTCGCAGACTTTCGGGGGGACTCGTCATGATAAAGGCTATAGCGTTCAGCAGACTACTGACGGCGGGTACATCATCACGGGATCAACTGAGTCTTTTGGTGCGGGTGGAGGAGATGCATGGCTGATCAAGACAGATTCCGATGGAAATGAAATGTGGAATCAGACGTATGGTGGAACAGAATCGGGGAAGGGTTACAGCGTTCAACAGACTACTGACGGCGGATACATCATCACGGGAAGGATTCATTCTTTCGGCGCTCCTGACTATGATGTATGGCTGATCAAGACAGATTCCGCTGGGAATGAACTGTGGTCGCAGACTTTCGGGGGGACTAGTCATGATGAAGGAAAGAGCGTTCAACAGACTACTGACGGCGGCTATATCATCACGGGGTACACTGAATCCTTTGGGGCGGGCGGTCCTGATGCATGGCTGATCAAAACAGATTCTGGTGGGAATGAACTTTGGTCGCAGACTTTCGGCGGGACTAATTACGATGAATGCTATTGTGTTCAACAGATTACCGACGGTGGGTACATCATAACTGGGTACACTGAATCCTCCGGCGCTGGTAGGGATGTGTGGTTGATCAAGACGGATGCGAATGGGAATGTCGAATAGGTGTTTTACGATGTGTGCCGGGGGAATGACTTCAAAGAGAGATTCTTCGCTTCGCTCAGAATGACGATTATTGATATGATGCCCGCGCAAGCAGTGACCGGCGCGGGTTTTCTTTGCTAGTAAAAGGAGAGATTCTTCGCTTCGCTCAGAATGACGATGATTTTGCTTTGGTTGGGTGGCCCGGGGCTTCAGCCTCGGGTTTCATTCTGGAGTTGCTTTGTTGAAACCATCCGCCTACGTTGCGCGTTCGACCATTAACCCTCATACCAAATAGAAAGCCGCAGCCATGCCCGAACATGATGACCTGAAAACTCTGGAACGTGTCGCCCAGGCACGGATGACCCTCAAATCCACCCTCTCGAATGTGATCATCGGCCAGGACATGGTGATCGACCATCTGCTGATAACGCTGCTCTGCCGAGGGCATGCGTTACTGGTAGGAGTGCCGGGTTTGGCTAAAACGTTGCTGATCAGTAGCATCGCCGACGTGCTCGACTTGAGTTTCAACCGTATCCAGTTCACCCCGGACCTGATGCCGACCGACATCACCGGCACCGAAGTCATCGAGGAGAATCGTTCGACTGGGCGGAAGGAATTCCGTTTCGTGCGTGGCCCGTTGTTCGCGCAGGTGGTTTTGGCGGATGAGATCAACCGTACTCCGCCGAAGACACAGGCGGCCCTGCTTCAGGCGATGCAGGAGCATGAGGTCAGCGCGGCGGGGCAGACTTTCAAATTGGATGAACCGTTCTTCGTGTTGGCGACTCAGAATCCCATCGAGCAGGAGGGGACATACCCTCTGCCGGAAGCTCAGCTCGACCGTTTTATGTTCATGCTGATGGTGGAGTATCCGTCATATGACGAGGAGCTGGAGATCATCACCCGCACGACCGCCACCGATCCTCCTGAACTTTCGAAAGTGATCAGTGGCGCGGAAATTCAGGAGTTGCAGGCGTTGGTGCGACGTGTCCCGGTTGCTGAAACGGTGTTAAAATATGCGGTGACATTGACCAGGGCGACCCGTCCAACTGAAGATGACAGCCCCGATTATATCAAGAACTGGGTGCGTTGGGGCGCGGGCCCACGTGCCGGTCAGAACCTCGTTCTGGGTGCGAAGGCGAAGGCGGTTCTGGATGGTCGGTCAACGCCGGAAGTCGCCGACGTTCAGGAGCTCGCGAAACCTGTCCTGCGTCACCGGATAGTGCGGTCTTTCCGAGCTGAGGCTGATGGTGTCGATGCCGACGCGATCATCGATAAGTTGCTGGGGACGATTAAGGGGTGACGGAGGCTGGGAAAGCAGGTGTGAGGTATGAGGATTGGTAGTCTGTTCACCTCGGGATCAGTGAGCTCATTGGAGTGATTTTCTCCTCGACGCCTTCAGGTTTGGTTGATTCATTCTCCCTTCTTTAGGCAGGCCTCTGTACCTCGCCGTACTTTGCTTGTTCTTCCATATATCTGATTACTCCATGGTAGCCTGGCATCATGGCACGACTGTTAATACCCAGAGAATCCAGGTGTATTAGCACCCCTAGGCAGGCATATCCGCTCATTCTAATTAGCCCCATCATCTCCATGCTCAGATCATCATCATTGGCAATGTATTCCAAGCCATTACTTTCGTTTACTGACTCAAGTCCAGCCTGATCCGTTGTGATGAAGGCTGCTTGTTGAACACGCATCCTTTCATTTGCTTGTCGCGGTACTTAAACGAGTCGCCAGTTCAGTTTTCGCAAGAAGCTGCTTTCTTCACCAGTTGCAATTCCCCAGATTGCATAATCATCAATCTCTGCCGTGCTCTCAATATCACTGGACATGAATACGCTTTGGGTAGCAAAAAGAGGTGGACCCCATCAGTTGGACAGATGAGTTGAGATTTTAAGTGATGAATCCCGCCCGTTTCATGCTGCTTTTTGTGTCGTTTTCAAGTCGTAGACCTGGGCCGGTGTTCGGTGGTTCAACGCTTGATGTGGACGCCGTCCGTTGTAGAAAGCAAGATAGCGTCCGATTCCTGCCTCCGCCTCACGCATCGTCGCGTAGCAATTCAGGTACACATCCTCGTACTTCAGTGATCGCCACAGC
>CAJVXH010000112.1 GCA_913009835.1 uncultured bacterium | reverse complement strand
CTCTTTCCCTACACGACGCTCTTCCGATCTTAAAGACCGAGTTCGGAAAATTTGGCGAGACTTTGGAGGCAGTCAGTAAGAAACTGACGGAGGCACAAAACAAAATCGCCAAGTCAAAAAGCAAGACTACAACAATTGCGCGCAAGTTGAAGAATGTTGAGGAACTGCCATCCTCGGAAGCGGCGAATCTGTTGTCCGATCCGCTGGCTGATTCCTCTCCATTAGTGACAGGCTCCGAGGAGGATAAATAGTACCTTTCGTGATGCAGGACACTTGTATTTCTCATGAACCAGCAATAATGAAATCATTCTTGTAATAATAATAAGTTACGCCGAGTTTTCCCACCTTGATGTTAGACATCAGTTGTTCAATTTTCGGAGAATTATCGTTATCGTTCAATTCGATACTTGACGCCTCTGCACCCAATTTTGAGGGCCGCTTCAGAGGTCAGAATTGGATGTGAAACGATTTTAATCCGGAGCGATCACGATGAACAGCCGACCGTCCATAGTCCCCCTGTTTCCTTTGGAAAAGGTGCTATTTCCCGGCATGGCCATGCCGCTCCATGTTTCCGATGATCGATACAAATTGCTCATTGAAGAGTGTCTTGATGACGATAAAGTCTTCGGGATTCTGCACGGTCTGGACGTTCAAAAACCGATAGTCGGGACCACCGCTCGTGTTGAAAAAGTGTTAAACCGTTATGACGACGGTCGGTTTGATATCATTGTGGTTGGTGAACAACGGTTTGAAATCAAGAGTGTGATACAGACCAAGGCATACCTCCAGGCTATAGTCAGCTATTTCAGTGATGCTAAGATTGGGGAATTTCCTCGTTCCAGTTTTGATGAACTCGTGCGTCTCTATAAGCTATATGTCCAGCGTTTGGGATTAAAGCACGATAACAGCTTCCATCTGGACGATCTCATGGATGTGTTGGACGATGAGCGTGAGTTGTCATACGTCATAGCTCAGACGATTGGGCTGGACATTCGCGATCAGCAGGAGTTGCTCGAGAAGACGGATTCAGTTGCTCGAGTGAAGTTGCTTACCGGAGTATTACATCGCCATGATGTAGTATACGGACTCGCTCAGAGCCTGTTTGAAAAGCGCAAAGAGTTCGATCCCATGTTAAATTGAGTCTCATGTCTGAATCACGTACCACATTGTTGAAAAACGCTGGCTGGATTGTCACGCCTGAGCCTCCAGGCAAGGGTCAGGCGTTGTACGTTATTAATCGTCTTGATGCCGACAGCGTACTGATTCAGGGCGAGCGGATTATCTGGGTCGGCAAACGGGCAGATGTTCCCTCCACAGCTGACAATACCATAGATCTTGATGGTCGCGGTCTGACTCCTGGACTGATCGATTTTCACACTCACCCGGTTTTTTCGGCTACCCGTGAAGCGGAGTTTGACCTGCGCACTCGAGGCGCATCTTATGCAGAAATAGCTTCAGCGGGTGGCGGGATACTCAACTCGGTCAAACAGGTAAGAGCTGCTTCAGAGCAAGAGCTGGAAGATTTTTCTCGTCCGAACCTGGATTACGCTCTCGCATCTGGAACGACCACTCTCGAAGCCAAGAGTGGTTATGGGTTGAACACTGAGACCGAGCTGAAGCTGTTGCGGGTTATCCGAACTCTCGATCAAACCCATCCCCTTGACCTCGTCCCGACCTTTCTCGGCGCCCATGAGTATCCCCAGGAATACAGGCAGGATCACGACGGGTATATCCGTCTACTCATTGATGAGATGCTGCCGGCTGTTGTGGAGCAGGAGCTCGCCCAGGCTTGTGACATCTTCTGTGAGACCGGAGTCTTCAGCGTCGAAGAGGCTCGTCAGATCCTGACCAAGGCGAAGGATCTCGGATTACAAGTAAAGCTGCACGCCGACCAGCTTACGCCGTTGGGTGGTAGCAAACTCGCGGTCGAGTTGGATGCTCTGTCAACGGATCACATCGAATTCATCGATGACGAAGCTGTGGAGATGCTGGCTGGATCAAACACGGTCGCTGGATTATTACCGGTGGCGGCACATTTTCTGCGGATGAGTGAGGATCCGCCGGTGCGGGCCATGATTGATAAAGGCGTGGTTTGCGCGTTGGCCACAGATTTCAATCCCGGCAGCGCGATGTGTGAGTCCATGCAGATGGCGATGCATCTGGCTGCAATTCGATTCCGAGTCAGCAGTGACGAATCATTGTGGATGGCGACAGCTGGCTCCGCCCGTGCGCTTAGAATGAACGATCGGGGAGCGATTTTTCCGGGAATGCTGGCCGATCTGGTCGCCTGGAATGCTGCTTCTCCAGAGATTCTGTCCTATCATTTTGGAGTCAATCTCGCGGGACTGGTGTTCAAGCGCGGTGAACTGGTCGCACGAGATGGCAAGGTGTTGAGGTGATCAGGATTGGCACATCAGGGTACCATTTTCTTGAATGGATCGGGCCCTTCTATCCGCCGGATCTGCCTAAAGAACAGTGGTTAACGTTTTACGCGAAATCATTTTCGGTGCTCGAAATCAATACGACTTACTATGGACTCCCTAAGGTTAAAACTGTTGCCAGTTGGGCCAGGCGGACGCCAGATGACTTTCGTTTTATAGTGAAGCTTCACAAACAGAGCACCCACGAACGAGACAATGAAGCGCAGGAAGTTGATGAGCTGTTGGGGGTGCTGGAGCCCTTGCGCTCCTCGGGAAAACTCTCCGGGCTTTTAGCGCAATTTCCTGTTTCTTACCATGCAAACAGTAAGAATATTCATTATCTTAACCATCTGGCAGAGCGGTGTGGCTCGGAACGGACTTTTGTTGAGTTCCGTCATTCGAGTTGGGACACCGACTATGCTGTCTCCACGTTGAAGGATATGGGGTTGGGGTGGGTAGCGGTTGATCTACCGAGGATTCGATCTTTGCCTTTACCTCGACCGGCCGTCAGCAACGGACAAGGATATGTGCGTTTGCACGGTCGAAACATTGACACCTGGTACAATCCTGAAGTTGGTGACCGTTACGCATGGGATTATTCGCGAAGCGAATTGGAGGAGTGGGTTCCCCGGCTGAAAGCTCTGGATTCACGTGCGGAGCTCTCATACCTCTTCTTCAACAACTGTCACATGGGCTGGGCTGTAAAGAACGCTCTTCTAATGAAAGATATATTACAACGGCAGTTTGAGGTAATCTAATGTTTGATTCTTCCACTCCGGAATATTTGTCTCCTTTTGAGGCGTTGGAATCCACCTGGGCTATGGATGATGCCGAGGATTGGGAACATCGCGATTTCATGCTTCAGACCCTCACTGGTTTCATGCACTCGGTGTATGGGGCGATGATGGAGTCAGGTATTCAACATGGCCTGGCTTTCGTGCCTACTGATCTTGCTGAAGAGCTGGGTTGGTGGCCGGTGGATCGTGCTAATGAGATCATTCGTTGGGATTCTGAGGAGAAGTCGTGGACTGTAATTCCTTCTCCGGCTGACGACCCCTGTCTGTTGCACAATGAATTCTGGATGATGTGGCTTGGTGAGCGCGGCTGTGGGATGATTTTGGCCAGACGTGAAGAACCTTCAACTTCCCAATGTGTGGTTGGGTTGGATATCTGGCGTTTACGTGTCTGCTGGACTCCTCTGGCCATTACAGATGCGATCACTCCTCTGCGTGACAGTTTTACTCCTGAGCATCCGGTACGAGCCCGGTTTGACCAGTTAGAACATGATCTTCCCATCGAATTTGGTCCTGAGGCGGATACTGTTTCTGCCAAGCTTCAATCTGCCTTGAAGATGGCGGCTCATTTTGATCCACGGGGGCGTTCTGACAACTCAGAGCGTCAGTGGACTGAGATCTTCAATGATATTCAGTTGGAAGTTGCCTGGCATCTATTCAGCGATCGTTTGATGCCCGCAATCGGGCGCGCTCTTCATCGAGGGCTTGGATACGATTTCATTGACGTTCACATATTCAACCGTCTCGGCAGCCGTTTTGAGGAATTCCTCTCCTGGCATGAAAATCTGACTGGGTATGGCAAGGACCTGAACATCTTCATCGACAAGTCTGCTGTTAAGAAATTGCTGGAGCAGGGGCGTCCTCGTGTGATCAAGATGAAGAAGTCACACGGAGTGCTCAATCCACATTTGGCGGAGCTGGCGGGTTTGAAGGAAGGTTTGCTCATTCCGTTGGTTAATGACAACAAGGTACAGGGGATGATCGCGATGTATTATTCGCGTCCCTGTGGTCTGGAAGGCAAGAATCTTGATCGGGTGGGGAAAATTGGTGAAATTATCGCCCGCAGTGTTGAGAATAGTAATGCACACGAGGCGATGCGTTTGATGGCGAGTGTTGATGCACTGACCGGATTATCTAACCGTCGCAGTTTCAACGATGTGATCGAGAAGGAGGCACATAGATCGCTGCGTTATCGCCTGCCTCTCTCACTTGTTCTCATAGACATTGACTTTTTCAAGGCGTATAACGACGCCAATGGTCACCTCAAGGGTGACTACCTTTTACGGGACTTTGCCTCCATTTTACGGCGCATGGTTCGTGAGGAGGATACGGTAGCTCGTTATGGTGGTGAAGAATTTGCGATCATTCTTCCACACACCACTGCTGACAATGCTTACGCCGCCGCAGAGAAGATCCGCCGAAGGGTTGCTGAAACCGATTTTCAGGACATGGATTCTCAACCTACCGACCGAATAACGATCAGTCTGGGAGTTGCGGATACAGATGGCAGCATAGACGATTATCAGGAGCTGATTGACATGTCTGACAAAGCTCTGTATCGTGCAAAAGAAACCGGTCGTAACCGCACCGTGATGTACTCACCTGAGTTTGCTTCTCAAAACACTTAATAGTATTTTTAAAGGTTTGCGGGTATCGCAGAATTCCCCTCGGCGCCAAGTCCTGGAGGCACACTTTTTCATGTCTCGATTTAATGTATTGTATTTGACGAGCGAACTATATCCGATGGCCAAGGTTGGCGGATTGGCTGATGTTGCTGGCGCGCTCCCCAAGGTGTTGAAAGAACTCGAACACGATGTTCGTGTGTTCATTCCCAAGTATCGAATCATCCGGGATCGCAAGTACAATCTCCGTGAAGTGATTCGCTTGCGTGACATAGAAGTACCAATGGGTAAGGAGACGATCACCGTCTCTGTGAAATCCGGTTTCGTCCCTGACAGCAAGGTACAGGCTTATTTCCTTGAGTATAAGCCGTATTACGACCGTGACGGCATCTACGTCGATCCCAACACCGGCAAGGGATATAAGGACGCTGCGATGCGGTTTGCGCTCTTCTCAAAGGCTGCACTTGAGATGCTCAAGGTCCTGTATTGGCAGCCTGACCTGGTACATGTCAACGACTGGCCGAGCGCACTTACCCCGTATTACTTGAAGACTCAGTACAAAGATGACGAGTTTTTCAAACGTACTCGCAGCCTCATCACGGTTCACAACCTGGCCTATCAGGGCGATTTCCCTCCCCGGATTGCTCCGCACATCTTTGGACCTGATGTAGAGTTTAACGAATCTCATCCGGCGTGGCATAAGGGACGAGTCAACTTTCTCAAGGCTGGTCTGGAGTCGGCGGATGTCATACAGGCTGTCTCTCCAACGTATGCGGAGCAGATTTTGACTCCGGAATATGGCGCTGGTCTGGACGGTGTCCTGAATGCGAAGAAGGACAAGGTGCTGGGTTTGATCAACGGCATTGATGTACAAGTTTGGAACCCGGAAACGGACAAGGCGATCGCCGAAACTTTTTCTTCAGAAGAACCTGATGGCAAGAACGTGTGCCGCGATGCATTGATGGAAGAGTTTGAACTGATCCGTCCTGAGAACATGCAGATTGGTATTATCGCCCGCCTGGCGCAGCAGAAGGGCTTCGGGCTGATACTTGAGGTGCTGGATCGTCTCATCGAAATGCCGGTGAACTTCATCATTCTTGGTGAGGGTGAAAAGGATATTGAGGAGTCGGTTCGCGCACTACCCGAAAAATATTCCGGACGTGTTGGGGTGAAAATTGCATTTGACAATGCCTTGTCTCACCGCATCGAAGCCGGGGCGGATGTGTTCCTCATGCCTTCCCGTTATGAACCCTGTGGTCTGAACCAGATGTACAGCTTGCGTTATGGTACTGTTCCTGTTGTGCATGCGACTGGTGGTCTGAATGACACCGTTCAGGAATACGATGCTGATAGTGGTGAGGGTAATGGCTTCCGTTTTGAGGAATTTACCTCCGATGCACTCGTTGCTGCGGTTGAACGCGCGGTGAAATTGTTTGAGGATAAAAAGAGTTGGCGCAAGTTGTTACTCAAAGGGATGAACCAGGATTTCAGCTGGTCGGCAACGGCGAAAAAGTTGGTGGATGTGTACGGTGAGGTGAAAGCGTTAGCCGACGCTTGATTCTCATTTAGAGATTTGATATTAACGGGCTGGTCCTCCATGGGCTGGCCCGTGCTTCTCAATCAAGGGTCAGTGACGTATATTCCTACAGAGAGTAACCTCATTTGAGCTTATTGCAAGGAGAAGATTGACTATGAATCTGTATACATCTGGCGATGTGAAAACCCAAGCCAGGGCGGACCGTGTACCGGCGATCAGGTTGGATGAGTTTGTGCGGCGTTTTCACGCCAAGAGCCATTATTTGAATGCGGATGCTGCTTACGCTTCCTGTCTGGAAGAAGAAAAGAAACTCAGCTACGGCGATTCTCCGGGCCAGATACCGCCGCGTAAGATCGGCAGTATGTGATTCAGCGTACTTGCCACGGACTTCAGTCCGTGGTGACTGCGTTTGTCAACACTCTAACCTGAACGATGTTGTCCGGGTGTTGTTTTTCAGGCGCTCCAGTATCCACTCTCGTAATGGCTGACATCGAAGCCCGTCCCCAGATCCCCTCGCGGCTCGCCCCATTGTTCATGAACGTTTTCGACTACCGACCAGCGTGGTCCATCTCGCAGGATGTTCAGGATGATGTGCAGATCGTCTTCTGATCCTTCGGCGATGACCTCGACTCGTCCATCGACGATATTCCGTACCTTTCCACAGACATTGGGGCAGCGGGTCTGGATTTCTGTCAGCACATGATAACGAAAGCCGACTCCCTGCACTCGTCCTGAGACGAAGGCATGAAGTCGGCGTTGTCTTGTTTTTTCACTCATAGTATTGATCGAATTCGTCCAGATCATGTGTTCAGTCAGTCACAGGCCCGTGCTAGAAAACTTGCAAGCGCGGGCCTGTTCAATCCACCTCTGTCCATCCGCGCTTGCAAGCAAGCACGGGCCTGTTCAATCCACCTCTGTCCATCCGCGCTTGCAAGCAAGCACGGGCCTGTTCAATCCACCTCTGTCCATCCGCGCTTGGCAAGCAAGCACGGGCCTGTTCAATCCACCTCTGTCCACCCGCGCTTGCAAGCAAGCACGGGCCTGTAACTATTTCACATCCCACGAATCCATAGGCAGATCGTTGCCATCCCATTTAACCGGCACATTTATCACCAAGTAATGTGAACCGGAATCGAATTCAGAAGCTTTCTTGAAATCGGGGAAAGCCTTTTTTGCTTCCGAAGGATGGTTAGTTGCAAATAGGAATAGTTTGAAAGGGGCTCGTACTACGGTGAGCTTCATGAAATCTATCATCCACTCTTCCTGTGTACGCAACCATTCACTTTCGCACGCTAGAGCGAGCCCTCGAATATCCTTCCAGTCTCCGAATCCATTAACTACCCAGCACACATCAAATAACCACTCACCAGAGTCTGGTTTATTTAGTTCGTCACCGAAATCATGCGTATACACTGCAAAACCTAAGTCATGTCCGAGGATGGTCAATGCTTTGTTCAGTTCCTGGGTCCATATTGTGTCACCAACACCGTTTCCACTATAGAGTCTCTCAAATACGTCCTTGAGTTTCGTCACGATAGCATTTTGGATACGGTAGATATCCTCGTGTGTCATGGTCGGTTCCCTCTCCTGTTCAATCCACCTCTGTCCATCCGCGCTTGCAAGCAAGCACGGGCCTGTTTATCACCTGCGATGATCCGCGCTTGCAAGCAAGCACGGGCCTGTTTATCACCTGCGATGATCCGCGCTTGGCAAGCAAGCACGGGCCTGTTCAATCCACCTCTGTCCACCCGCGCTTGGCAAGCAAGCACGGGCCTGTTCAATCCACCTCTGTCCATCCGCGCTTGACGAGCAAGCACGGGCCTGTTCAATCCACCTCTGTCCATCCGCGCTTGCAAGCAAGCACGGGCCTGATACTTCAGTTCGAGCCCCGAGCTCACGGCTCATAGCTCATGGCTGTAGTTCAGGGTTTCATCCTGTACATCATCCGTGGGAAGGGGATGCACTCCCGCAGGTGATCGCGTCCGGTGATCCATTTGACGGTGCGTTCGAGTCCGAGTCCGAATCCGGCGTGCGGAACTGATCCGTAGCGTCTCAGGTCAAGGTACCACTCGAACGGTTCCATCGGCAGACTGTGTTCCTTTATCCGGCTTACAAGAACGTCGTAGCTGTCCTCACGAACCGATCCTCCGATCAGTTCGCCAGCGTCCTCGGTTCCAATCATGTCGAAGCCGAGAGCACGATCCGGCTCGTCGGGATCGCGTTTCATGTAGAACGCTTTTATCTCAGCCGGGAAGTGGGTGATCATGATCGGGCTGTCGCTGTTCATGGTCAGGATGGACTCATGCCGACCGCCAAAATCGTCACCCGGAGTGAATGGCGCGCCCTCTTCGTCCGGGTGCTCGGCTGCATATTTGACGAGAATATCAGCGGCTTTGTCGTAATGCATCCGTCGGAACGGTCCACTCACAGCTTCCAGCTTGCTGACGTCACGTTCGAGCATATCCAGTTCGTCACGTCGTTTGTCGAGCACACGTTCAATGACGTACATGGTCATGTCTTCGGCCAACTGCATATCACCTTCCAGATCCATAAAGGCGACTTCCGGTTCAACCATCCAGAACTCTGTCAGGTGACGGCGGGTTTTGGATTTCTCCGCTCGGAATGTCGGGCCGAAAGTATAAACGCGACCATGAGCCATTGCACCAGCTTCGGCGTACAGCTGGCCGGACTGCGACAGGAATGCTATGGTGTCGAAGTATTTCGCCTCGAACAGGTCGGTAGTGCCTTCGACAGCGTTCGGAGTGAACATGGGCGTGTCAAAGCCTATGAAGCCGCGATTGTTGAAGAAGTCCCGGATAGCCCAGATGACTTCATGACGAATCCGCAGCACCGCATGCTGCTTTTTCGATCTCAACCAGAGGTGACGGTGATCCAGTAAGAAAGTGGACCCATGTTCCTTAGGGCTGATTGGGTAGTCGATTGATTGTCCGACGATTTCCAGATCCTTGACAATCAGTTCATATCCGCCCGGCGCGCGATCGTCAGCATTGACAGTACCTCGAACCCGTAGTGAGCTCTCCTGTGTCACCCCCTTGGCGGTCTCGAACATCTCTTCGCCCACATCGCTTTTCGCAACGATAGCCTGGACAATGCCCGATCCATCGCGTACTTGCAGGAAACGTAGCTTGTTGTTGCCACGTTGTATCTGTAACCATCCTGCGATTTCGACATCCGATCCCACATGTTGTGACAATTCGTCCACGTACACGCGTTTCATAAATGCTGCTCCACTTTCAATGAGCGGGTCATCAGTTCTGTGACCGCTTGTTTGGCATCCATCCCTTCAAACAGGATTTCGTGAACTTTTTCCACTATTGGCAGTTCGACGTTGAGATTTTGAGCTAGTTCGTATCCGGCACGTGTGGTTGCGACACCCTCGGCGACCATGGTCATTTCCTCGAGTATCTCGTCAAGGCTGCGTCCCAGTCCGAGTTGTTCTCCGACAAAGCGATTTCGGCTGTGCTTGGAGGTACAGGTGGTTATCATGTCGCCCATGCCGGACAATCCGGCGAAGGTTTCACGTTTTCCACCCAGCGCCACCCCCAGCCGTGTCATCTCATGCAGCCCTCTTGTCATCAGGGCGCCACGGGTGTTGTCGCCAAATCCTAGACCGTCACAGATACCTGTGGCCAGTGCGATGATGTTCTTCAATGATCCACAGAGCTCAACGCCGACGATATCCTGGCTGGCATATACCCGAAACACCGGACAACTGAACCACTTCTGTGCTTTTTCCACCAGTTGGATGTTGGGATTTGCGATAACGACCGTTGTCGGAATATGTTTCGCGACTTCCTCAGCATGGCTTGGACCTGACAGGGCCAGAAAGTTTGCGAAGCATTCATCACCCAGCACATCCTTTACCACCTCGGACATACGCAAATGGGTGTTCTTTTCAATCCCCTTAGCTGCACCGATGAGCATTTTCCCTTGTATCCATTCAGGATTGATTTGCTCGAGAACGCTTCGCAGAACCTGTGCGGGAACCACGAAGAGGATTGCATCGGCATCGGTCAGAGCGTGATGCAGATCCGAGGTGATCTCGAGGTTATCGGGAAATGCTGCGCCAGGCAGGAATTCGTTATTCACCCGTTCCTTGCTAAGGGTGTCGGCAGCGTCAGGACGAAATTCCCACAATCGGACAGTATGCTCTTCTTGTTCGGCGAGCATAATGCCGAGTGCCGTGCCCCAGCTACCTGCGCCTAGAATACTGAAATGTGCCATCTATCCTTCCTTGTTCTCACCTTTGGCACTGTTCATCGGTAGTTCATCGCCATGCATGATTCTCGCGATGTTCTGTCGATGAGTTGTGACCAAAAGTATCGGTACCAACAATCCCCATATCAACGATTCGGGTTCCTGCCCGCCTTCCCGAAAATAGAGGAAAATCGGGAAGGATAATGCGGCCGCCAGTGTTCCCGCAGCGAACTTTTTCCATATGAATAATGCCACGCCGTAAACCAGTATTGCCAGCGTAGTTGCCTGTGGGGCTATTGCAAAGGTAGCGCCCATCCCGGTTGCAGCTCCCTTTCCTCCCTTGAATCGGAGGAATGGGCTGAAAACATGTCCGAGGAAAGCAGCGAATCCGACCCAGACCATCACCGCAATTTCATTTTGCGCGTATATGGGGTGAATCATACTCGAGGCGAATTGCTGGCTTAAAACTACCGGCAAATACCCTTTGAACAGGTCCACCATCAAGGTGGCTGAAGCCCACTGTGGGCCGAACAGGCGGTAGATATTGGATGCGCCCGGGTTCCCGCTTCCCTGCTCAAGTATGTCGATATTTCCGACACGTTTGGCAATTATCACCGCTGTTGGTAACGCGCCGATGAAGTAGGACGCCAGCATTGCAAAGGCGAGTGGGTGATGCAGAAGGTCCATGGGCACTCCAAAGGGTTCAGCTTCGTGCAATGTAAGCAGAAAGTTGTGGTGATGGGAGTGGCCAGAATAGCTCGAAATCAACTCCCGGTAATATTCAATTCATGTTGCTCCTGAATGTGTCCGGAGAATGGAAGAGGTAGTTCAGAGTTACAGTCGGTCCGCAACGAGGTCTGGTTTAGCATTGTTGACCAATCCTTAATTGTTATAGCGCGAAACCGAAATCAATAGCGCCATAGCTTAAATATTGTTAGCTAAGATATTAATATTATTCGATTTATGCGCTGGAGGGGTGTGTCTGTCGAGGGAGAGCCGGGAGAGGCAAATATTCGGGTAAATTGCTTGTATAATTATAATAATGAGCTGTATATTATAGGAACAATGGATCGCAAGGTGTACGCTGTTCTGTTATCGTGTTTATATGCGGGCGAATTGAAGCAGATCAAGGTGAATGATGGCCGAGTATGTTTCACATGATACGATGAACCGGTTGCTGCAACTTCAGTTGCAGCACACTTCATTTGATCCTCGCAATCTCCCACCTGAATTATATCGGCTTCTGGGAGATGTAGATTTCTCTGAATCAGCCGGGCAGAATAATGGAGTTCTTCAGGACGATAGTGAAAAGGGCCTTTCCTCCGTCTCAGCGGGTCAAGTTGAGCTGAAATCCGTCAGTACACCAGTTCTTCGATCGGAGATGTGGTTAGATCGGAAGAGCGTCGTGTAGGGAAAGAGTGTAGATCTCGGTGGTCGCCGTATCATTAAAAAAAAAACATAACAGAATAAAGAAACAAACAAAAACCATATAGATGAACGACAGACCGAACGACCTTAACACTGCTCTAGCGTGTCGTCATCCGCGTTGCGCCTT
>CAJVXH010000111.1 GCA_913009835.1 uncultured bacterium | reverse complement strand
CCGGCGACCACCGAGATCTACACTCTTTCCCTACACGACGCTCTTCCGATCTGCTGGCCACTGTGTTCAATCTCATAGGCACCGATGTGCTGCGTAATTCCGCCAGCCTCACCTTCGGCAACCTTGGTATGACGGATAAAATCGAGCAAAGTCGTTTTGCCGTGGTCAACATGACCCATCACCGTAACAACCGGCGGACGCTCAACGAGTTCGCCTGAAACCTCTTCCTCTTCTTCCTCTGACTCGGCTATCATCTCCTGCTGCTCAAGATCGTCAACAAATTCAACCTTGAAGCCGTGTTCTTCTGCCAGAAGTTCGATGGTATCTTTCGCCAGACGCTGGTTGATGGTCACACGCAGGCCGAGCATCAAGCATTCCTTGATAAGCTCAACAACTGGCACATCCATTAAGCTCGCAAGATCAGTGGTCGAGATGAACTCAGTGATCTTCAGCAGGTTCTGATCCTCATCGACTATGCCGATTTCTGGATGAACCTTACGCTTGCGTTTCCTCTTCCCGCTGCCAGTTTCCATGGCGGCAAGCGTTTGCTTGACTTGCGCCGCGACTTCGATGGCATCCGGCTTCTTCTTCTTATCCTTGCGACGGCGACGCTTCTTCGCCGGAGCATTACTGGCGCTTACCGCAGCAACAGCGGCTGGGGCCGGGCGAGCTTCGCGAGTATCCTTGGCTGGCTTGCGGCGACGCTTGCGCCGGGCCTTCTGCTCTTCCTCATCTTCCACAACGATCGGCGCTTCTTCTTTCGGCGCGGCCGGACGAAGCTTACGTCATCTACCCTCGGAGTGACCGAAGATGTGGACAAGGGAAGAATATCATCATTGCTAACACCACCTCGAACGGATGGAGAAACTTGCCGAGCAGCTTTCTGCGACTCACCTGGCAGTCTTGGGGTAGTGTCCTCGGCGGCTGGGATATGGCGAGCTTCACCACGAACAGATGTAGTCGAACCACGCTTGCGCCTGGTACTACCCTTCTTCGTCGACTCAACACCTTCAGAAACGGCAGTTTCGTCGACCTGATCACTTTCGGATGCGGCTGCTATAGCCTCGGGCTCAGGAACAGGAGATACCCGTTCTTGAACAATCGGGATTGCAGTGGGATCGTGCTTACGCACAGAGGGAGCCGGGCCCTTGGGAGCTGCTTTGGGACGGTCCGTCTCGAGAATCTTCTGTAAATCGGCCTCACGAGCCCGCTGAGCTTCATCCAAGCCCCGCTGTGTCTCTTCACGTGCGGCCTCTACCTGCAACTCAGCCCACATGTCGGGAGCAAAACGCTGAAGAAGATGCTTGTACATCTCGTCATTGACAGGCGTCATCTGCTTCTTTGCTACCTCAAACCCCTTCTCCACGAGCTCCTCAATGAGGGTACTCGACGAGAGTTGAAGCTCAGTTGCGACCTGAAACAGTTTTCTTTTCTTTTTTGCTGCCAAACTCAAACTCCATCTGTCTGCAAACCTGTCACACAAAAACTAATTAGAATATGCGTTTGAAAGGTCCGCTGAACTACTCCGCTTGCCGTTCAAGCGTCACCGAACACGACATATTGTCAGTGCCCAGTCCATAATGCAAAGTTCGATCAATCTTCTTCATAATAGTTCTCAAGCACTGCCAGGATTGAGCGAGCACGTTCTTCATCCATCCCCTCCAACAGCATCAATCCATCGAAACCAGCTTCGATGACTTCGTCCGCCGAATTTAATCCTGCGGAAGAGAGGAGGCTCAACGTCTCAGGGCTGAATTCTTCAACCTCACCCAGTGGGAGCTCCTCGATATAATATTCAGATTCCTTAACCGGATCTATTTGGAACCCGGTGATCTCACTGGCGAGACGAATGTTCTGCCCTCGGCGACCAATCGCCATTGACATCTGATCGTCCGGCACAACAACCGATACTCTCGGGTCGGTGTGATGGAAAACTATCTCCAGCGGAATCACTGGTGCCAAAGAACGACGAACCATCAACTCACGGTCGTTGGTATAGGGAATAATATCGATCTTCTCGTTGTTCAATTCACGCACTATCGCCTGAATTCGAACGCCCTTCATACCCACACAGGCACCGACCGGATCAACACGCGAGTCGTTGCTGATGACGGCGATCTTGGTACGATCACCAGCTTCACGGGCGATTTTCTTGATCTCGACGATGTTATCAAAAATTTCAGGTACTTCAAGCTCGAACAAGCGACGAACAAACAATTCGCTCTTGCGAGAAATGATGATCTGTGGCTCACGGCTGGTCTCGCGAACATCAAGAATAATGCCCTTGATTGACTGTCCACGCCGCCAGCGCTCATTGTAAATCTGCTCTGATTGCGGCATCATGACTTCGGTCTTATCAACGTTTATGCGGATCTCACGCCGATTAGCCTGATGAACATCGCCGATTACAATTTCGCCTATACGTTCGCTGAATTCATCAATCAGGTTCTGCTTTTCAATCTCTTTGATTTTCTGAATTAAATTCTGTTTGGTTGATAGGATCAGTCGTCGACCAAATGAATTGTAGTCGATTACCTCAACAAAGTCATCACCGACCTCGATGTCTTCATCAGTCTCAAGGGCCCTGGTGAGCTCGATCTCGTATGCTTCGTCCTCGATCTGACCGTCCGGGACAACTTCCTTTTCCGCGTAAATCTCAATATCACCCTTCTCGATATTGAAAATTACAGAAAAGTTTTCACTGATGCCGTACCGCTTCTCAATTGCCTTGAGAAACACAGACTCGATGATTTCCTGAAACGTATCACGGTCAATGTTCTTCTCGCGAATGATCGCGGAGATAGCATCCACTACTTCTTGATTCATACTTCCTGTTCCTTCACCACGGGAGTTTTACCTTGGCCTCGTGCACCTGCTGCAACGGGACCGTACGTCCATCGGCAAAATGAAGCTCGCCTTCACGTACCTCTGTTAACTCCCCATCAAATGTCTCAAACTGCTCAATCGAACCAGCACCCTTTTTATAGGGGTTGCCCACTTGAGAAGGCGATTGTTTGTCTTCAGATGTGGCCGATGTACCTCGATCGTCTGCCGTTACCAACTGGACTGACAATTTACGGCCGACGTTCTTAGCGTATTCCCACTCATGTGTCAGCGGATGATCGATCCCGGGGGAAGTGACATTCAGAGCGTACTCACGAGGTACATCCTGATCCATGTCGAGAAGATCCTCGAAACGACGAGAAATCTTCGTCAGTTCGCCAATTCCTACCGGCCGGAGTCGATGATCGAGTATTGCATAGACCATCGTACGACCTTTTGAACCCAGAACCTTCAGATCGAGAAGCTCCAGATCCGTTCCATCAAGCATCGAACGAAGGAGATTAGCAATCTTTTCAACCGACAACAAACGCAACTCCTCCGACAAATAAAAGAGTGGGCGCGAGCCCACTCATTCGTCAAGCACACAAATATAGTCTGAGATTACCAGAAACTCAAGGGAGACCGATGCCATCGGCAATTACGTCAAGACGCGCAAGCTCTTCCTGCGCACGGGCGCGGGTGTTCGACTGCTCCTGCTCATTCACCACAATATTGAACGCCGCTCGAGCTTTATCATACTGCTCAGCATGAGCGTATGCCTTACCTGCATTGAGAAGCGCGAAGTAACGGTAGTCACGGGCGTCTTTATCATCAGCCAGCTTCATGTATAAATCAGCGGCTTCTTCAAACTTGCCGCTATTTTCCAGAGCCGTTGCAAGACCTCCAGAAGCACCCGCTTCAAGCAGATATTCGCCCTTGTACTCCTTCAAGAAACGGCTGAAGAGTTCAATCGCAAGCTCACTGTTCTGCTCATTGAGAGCCATTTCCGCAGCGGTATAAAGCGCCTCTGAACCACCCGAAGTCCCCTGATAATCATCAGCAACGCGTAGTAGAGGAGGAATGACGTCTTCAGGATTGGTCTGAGCAATTTCAAGCTGGGCGTCCGCAAAAGCCTCGCGCGATTCAAGGTCTGCTGCTTCACGCATGTTCTGCAACAGCACCACTGCGACGATAACTACTGCTGCAGCCAAGACACCAATTGCCAGCTTCTTACCGTTTACCGCAAGCCACAACTGAGCCTCCGAAATCATAGTCATCAGAGGGTCTTCGCGGAGTTCCTTCTTCCTGAGTTGCTTCTGTCGTATAGCCATTGTCGCTCTACAATCTTGCTAAGGATTCGTCGAATTACAAGTCGCGCAATGTAACACGTTCTAACCGGAGGGACAAGTTTAATCAGGAGCTGGAGATCCTTCTGAGCCAATAACGGCATTCACCAGTGGGTGAATGACTCGGAGAGGCATGGTAATTTCATAGTTCAGAGCCTCCGATCGGACAGTTACGTTGGTGACGATAGACAAATCGGGGAACCAACCTTGTCTGATTTCACCGTTTTAACGAGATTTCCGCCGACAAGACTTGATAGTATGATAATCTGGTGTTACGTTGCAGGCATGTTACGAATGAAATCACTATTCGCATTGGTCGCCATTATCCTGTTTGGTGCCTCCCTGGCACAGGCAGAGCCGCGTTGGCAGGAATTCCTGTTGAGCGCTCCGCATGGACAGGTTATCATCGACTGGACTATGGAAGATGAGACCGGTTGCACTTCGCTGGTTATCGAACGGAGCACGGATGGTGTCGAGTATTTCGATATCGCAACTTTCACCCCGCAGGGTGCGGGTTTGCCGTATCGTTACATTGATACAGACGTGTTCAAACAATCCACTCGCGTCTTCCATTACCGGATTCGTGCGGTGATGGATCAACGGTTTGTTCACAGTGAAATTAAAAGCATCGTGATTTCCATCAGCACTGTCCAGCAGACGTGGGGCTCTCTGAAAGCTCTATTCCGCTGAGAGGTTTGATCGTTTGAATGGAATCTTATCACCCGCCTCGAGCGGGCTTTTCTTTTGCCGGAGTTTCAGCTTCGGATAATCCACGACATAAATGTCGTGGGCATCACACCTGAGCTGAGTCAATGGATAACCTTGAGTCATATGGATAACCTGATGAGATGCTGTCTCTGAAGACTGCATAATCCACTGGATTACCGCCGCCACACTCTTACATTCCCACAATACTGTTATGATTTGAGGCGAATGAGTGCCCGATACCCTGATATCCAAACGCAAAAGCGAGCATCTTCGTATTGTTTCGGATGATGATGTGACGCACCATGGTACAACTCTGCTCGAAGATGTGAAGCTGCTCCATCAAGCTCTCCCCGAGCTGGATGTGGAAGAGCTCGATGTTTCGGTCAAATTCTTCGGCAAAACTCTCAGCCTCCCCTTCATGATTACCAGCATGACTGGCGGTGCGGAGTATGCAGAGCAGTTGAACCGTGGTTTGGCGCGAGTAGCTGAGAATATGGGTATCGCTTTTGCCGTTGGGTCGCAGCGGGTTATGCTGCGTCATCCGGAAGTAACCCCCCAGTTCGCCGTGCGAAAGGAAATTCCTACAGGCGTGCTGCTGGGCAACATCGGCGCTGTGCAATTGATTGAAGTTCCTGTGGATACTGTCGCCGGTTTGGCGGAGTCGATAGACGCGGATGGAATGTGCGTCCACCTGAACCCGGCTCAAGAGCTGGTGCAACTGGAAGGAAGCCGCCGTTTTCAGGGGTTGCTCGATGGTATTGCCCGGTTGCTCGATCGCATGGACGGCAAAATTCTGGTCAAGGAGACCGGTGCCGGATTATCACCGCAAACACTCGAACGTTTGAAGACGATTGGTGCACCTGTCGTGGATGTCGCCGGTGCTGGAGGAACGAGTTGGACAAAGGTGGAATCACACCGTCCGACCAACGGCCCGCTTCAACGTTCTGCCGAGGTCTTTGCTGACTGGGGAGTGCCTACTGCTGTCAGTGTGTACGCTGCACGAGGTATATTCGATGAGAACGCCTGCATCATCGCATCAGGTGGAATGCTGACCGGTCTTGACGCCGCACGGGCCATCGTGCTGGGCGCTGATATCGCTGGCTACGCACGAGTTATCCTCAAAGAGTTCATGGAACATGGGTATACCGGAACCGTGCAATTCGTTGAGACCCTGGCGCATGAGTTGAAAATGGCCATGTTGTTGACAGGCTCCTCAAACCTGCGAGCGTTGAAAAAAGCACCGATAGTACTGGGACAGGGGCTGCGGGATTACTTGGACAGCTTCGCGAGGACATCCGGAGAAAACACGTGATCCCTGCCAATAGTCGCGCTCGAGACAAACGGGATGACCTGACGGAAAATGGCCAGGCGGAGGTACTTGTCGCTAATCAGCAAGACATAGTTGACCGTGATGCAGTGTCTTCTCGCATTCCCGGATTCTACCGTCTGCCGGTGGAACGACGTCTGGCATATCTCGCCCGTAGCTATAATCTCAATGAGCAGCAGCTGAGTAATCTCCGTGACGGTCGAACGCTGCGCATCGAGCATGCCGTCAACATGGTTGAGAACGCCATAGGGGTGCACGGGATGCCCCTGGGCATCGCGCTGAACTTCCTCATAGACGGACATGATTATCTCGTTCCCATGGCCATTGAAGAAGCCTCGATTATCGCGGCAGCTTCCAAAGCAGCCCTGAGAATTCGCAAGGGTGGCGGTTTTAGCACCGAAGTCGATGATCCGGTAATGATCGGGCAGATCCAGGTGCTGGATCTTCCGGACATTGAGAAGGCTGAAGAAGCGGTTCATCAACAGAAAGGAGCCATTCTCGAACAAGCCAACCTGGTAAACCCACGGATGGTAGATCGTGGTGGCGGCGCGTTCGACATTGAAACCCGACTAATTGATGGTGGTGATGGCGTTGGTCAGATGTTGATCGTGCATCTGCTGATCAATGTGTGCAATGCGATGGGCGCAAATCACGTCAACTCCTCATGTGAAGCTGTCGGACCCGTGATTGAGAAGATCACTGGTGGACGGGTCAACCTCCGCATCCTTTCCAATCTTGCCGACAAAAGGCTGGCGCACGCTCATTTTTCGCTGAAATTCGATGAGCTGATCACCAACGGTTTCAGCGGCGAGGTAGTCGCGCAACGAATGGTCGAAGCATATCGATTTGCTTATGCCGATCCCTACCGTGCAACAACGCATAACAAGGGGATATTTAACGGTATCGGCGCTGTTGCGATAGCTCTGGGACAGGATTGGCGGGCGATTGAGGCCGGTGGACATGCCTGGGCGGCGAAGGATGGACAATATCGCAGCCTCACCAAATACTGGATCGAGGACGGAGCGTTACACGGATCCATCACCCTCCCAATGCAGGTTGGGTCGGTGGGCGGAGCGTTGAACAGCCATCCGGGCGTACGACTGCTACGACGTGTCGCCGGAGTGAGGGATTCTCGGGAAATCGCTGCCATGTTTGCCGCTGTCGGATTAGCACAGAACTTTGCCGCCTGTCACGCGCTGAGTACAGTGGGCATCCAGAAAGGTCACATGGCGCTGCACGCACGAAGCGTGGCGCTAAGTGTTGGTGTCCCGACAAACAAGGTGGATCTTGTCGTCAGCGAGATGATCGAACGGGACGAAGTAAAAATATCGGCCGCGGAGAAAATCTTCAATCGTCTGCGAAATGAAGAACGTGGTCAGATCGAAGAGAAGCAGAGTGGCCTTCCCGTCGATGCATGGGCTCCGGGTAAGGTTGTGCTGTTTGGCGAACATGCTACCGTCTACAATTTTCCCGGCATTACCTGCGCAATTGATATTGGTCTGAGGATACGGATCAAAAGTGACCCTGATGGTCCCCGTTTTCTCAGCCCAAAGTTCAACCAGCCTTTTGGGGCACCAGAATCCGACCGTGACATCCGCCTTTTCACACGCGCAGTTGATCAGGCGCTCGAGCTCTACAAGTTGCAGCATGATCCAATCGCCATCGGTATTGAGTCGGATCTTGTACCGGGGATGGGCCTGGGTTCCTCTGCAGCATTCTCAGCATCATTGATCTCAGCCATGCGCAAATGTCGCAACGGTAACGGCAAAATCAGCCTCGCACGCGACCTGTTTGAGGATGTCCAGGTACTCGAATCCATTTTCCACGGACACCCCAGCGGGATGGATGCCGCAACCGTTATTTCGGATGGCGTCCTCTGGTTCCGCAAAGGTCCGCCCCGAGAAATTGTGCCCATCCACATGCCAATGCCCATGTCTGGCATAATCTGCTTTGTGCAGCCGGGCGCAAGAACGATTGACATGGTCAAACGAGTGCGCTCCAGCCGTGACCTGAATCCGAAACGCGTTGACAGCATTCTCGACAAGATCGGCGAAGTAACCAGCGATGCCGGGATCGCACTCGGCACAGGCGATGAGGTTGAGGTCGGACGTTTGATGTTGAGGAATCACGAACTACTGGCACAGCTGGGTGTATCCACCCGCGAACTCGATAAAGCAGTCGATCTGCTGGTCAAAAAGGGCGCGCTTGGCGCGAAGTTGACTGGTAGTGGAGGAGGGGGTGCTGCCATAGCGTTAGTGCAGCCTGAGGATCAGGAAGACATGATCAACGAGCTGAGCCGCGATTTCGTGAAAGTGTACCCCTTCACCGTGAGGTCACGCGAGTGATGCACTCCGCCACCGCAAAGGCCTGTGCAAACATCGCCCTGATCAAGTACTGGGGAAAGCAGGATGCCGAGTCGAACAGTCCTGCAACCCCTTCGCTGTCTCTCTCCCTCGATGGATTGACCACAACTACTACCGTCAAACGTATCGACGGCGACACTCGAAAAATCCTCGACACATTTCTGATCAATGACGAAACGGTTAGCGACTCCGTAGCGAAACGTCTGACCGCTTATCTAGATCTGTGGCGGGATCGGGGCTTGATCGAGGGGCGGTTTTCCGTAGAATCACACAACAGTTTTCCCACC
Source organism: uncultured bacterium (assembly GCA_913009835.1). GTDB lineage: Bacteria > Electryoneota > Electryoneia > Electryoneales > Electryoneaceae > BMS3BBIN04. The sequence goes on along the minus strand of CAJVXH010000111.1, from coordinate 3,400 downwards.
GGTGCCGGGCTGGCATCGAGTGCATCCGGTTTTGCCGCGCTGGCGATGGCGTTGTCGGCCCTGGCTACGAAGCAGCTGAACCGTCGCCAAATCTCACGTTTGGCCAGACGAGGCAGCGGATCAGCGGCGCGATCCATACCAGGTGGCATCGCTGCCATGCCAGCGACCTCTGATCCCGGCGCAACCTGCTTGATTCCGGCGGAAGAGGTTCCCTGGGGGATGGTCGTTGCGGAGGTTAAATCCACACCGAAGTCCGTCGGATCTACCGAAGGGATGAATCTCAGCCGAGACACCAGCCCGTATTATTCTCAATGGCTGGCGACTGCCAAACGTGACTACCAGGCGATGAAAATCGCCATCCAGGAACGTGACTTCACCGCCATCGGCACATTAGCCGAAGCCAATAGTCACGCCATGCACGCCTGCATGGTCGCCACCCGTCCGGCGCTGATCTATTGGAACGATCTTACCCTTCGCCTCCTGCATGAGATGACCAAATGGCGCAGTGGTGGGCTGGAAACCTACGCCACCATTGACGCCGGGCCGCATGTCTGCTTCTTCAGCAAACGAGCGGACTTGGATCAATTGCTTGATCTCGTCAAGAGGGTTGAAGGGGTGAAGGTTGCCACTCTCAACTTGCCCGGTCCAGCGGCGCTGATAACGGAGCGGTCCTGATGCAAGTGCGGGTTCCCGGCAAGGTGATGCTGTGCGGAGAATACACCGTCCTGCTCGGCGGTATGGCGGTACTGGTACCCGTTCCCCGATACCTCACATTAACTGCAGTCGATCAGCTTGGACCGGATGAGAAGAATCCAGTTATTCGCGCGGCTCTTGCCGAGCCGATAGCAGAGCTGGAAGAATGGGAATCCAGCCATCCACGGCTCCATGTGTCCGTCGATCGCAGCCAATTCACCACTACCAGTCAGGACGGTCGAACCCACAAGCTCGGTATCGGCGGATCTGCGGCGGAAGCGGTCGCGGTGATCGCGATGCGATTCAAACGTTGCGGGATGGATTGGAAAGAGATCCCGGAGACCATTTTCAAGCACGCCGACGCGGCACATCGAACTGCCCAGGGTGGGGTGGGGAGTGGAGCCGATGTAGCGGCTATTGCTTATGGAAGGCCGATCCGTTTTCAGCGTACGGGACAAACGAGCAGAGTTGAGATCATTGAGAAGCCCCTGCCCGAACACATACCCAATCTCAACCTGTTGTGGACCGGAGTTTCAGCGAACACTCGTGAGTTGGTGCCGCCATTTCTGGAGTGGGCGAAGAAAGACAGTTCAAAGCCTGTTCTCGAAGAATTGATTGGGTTAAGCGATCAAATTGCTCGAAAAATGTTTAATTCAACGGTTGAGGATTTCTACGAGTCATTTGAGCGATACTTTAACTTATTGGCTCAAACCCTCAAGTCAGCTCAAGTTGACTGGACGCTGCCAATCCATGAGGAGCTTGAGGAATGGACAGCCGAGTACCAGGGTCAATCAAAACCGACCGGTGCGGGTGGAGGAGATATGGCTCTATTGATCGGCGATCTTCCGCTTGAAAGACGATCCGAGTTGATTATTCCGCTAGACCCATTTGGGAGTGTGTGAGTTTTCATCAGAGCCCTGGAAGCGCTTATCTTCACACCGAACATTGAGACAAGTTGATTCACATAACGTAGAACACAAGGGAGTTAACCATGAGGTCAAGTATTGCGATAGTCCTGCTACTAGCGGGAACGATGTTAGTCGCATGTGCGCAGGACAAACCAGAAACTGCCGCCGAGGGAGTTAGCCATGATGGTGAGCAGGTAAAAGTAAGTGATCAGGGAGAAGCAATGGCAGACGATATTTTCACAATGCCCAATCTCGATGAGCTCGAGTGGGTCGATGGCCCGGAAGGCATGAAATACACCGTCCTCAAAGAAGGCATCGGTACCGACATCAAAGCTGGCGACCAGGCGAGCGTGCACTACATCGGCTGGCTGAAAGATAACGGAAACCTGTTCGACAGCTCACGTCAACGGGGCAACCCGTTTGTATTCCCGGTGGGCGCAGGACGTGTGATCCGTGGCTGGGATATCGGCGTTGACATGATGAAGGTCGGTGGACACTGGATATTCATCCTCCCGCCAGAACTGGCTTATGGTCAGCGCGGTGCAGGTGGTGATATTCCGCCGGGCGCTACACTCGTATTCGATGTTGAGGTACTCGGCATTCAGTAGTACCTAACACTTTCCAGCTAGACATTCGGGACACTTTGAGGACAAAGTGTCCCGTTTTCGTCTCAAAGAGCAAATACACCGAATTTCCGGCATTATCCGCTTCCGAATCCATGATTCCTTCAACATTTAGCCCTATCTTGAGAGGTCATGTATATCACTATCACACATTCCCCATCAGGGAGGGAAGTACGATGAAACGCGCCGCTACTCTAGTAAGCCTGCTGATTGCTTTAACGTTTATCGCTATTCCATCCATCGCTCAACCGCCGGACACACTGTGGACACAGACTTTCGGGGGGCTTTCTCATGATGACGGTCAATGCCTCCAACTTACTACTGACGGTGGATATATCATTACAGGAATAACTCTATCTTTCGGCGCAGGCCAAAGCGATGTATGGTTGATCAAGACAGATGCCAATGGAAATGAAGAGTGGTCTCAGACTTTCGGGGGAGCTGGCTATGAAATCGGCTATAGCGTTCAACAGACCATTGACGGCGGATATATTATCACTGGCTATACTGGTATCGACCATACTAATGGCGACATGTGGTTGATCAAGACAGATGCCAATGGAAATGAAGTTTGGTCCCAGACTTTTGGAGGAGCAAATAATGATTATGGTCATAGTGTTCAACAGACCTCAGATGGTGGGTACATCATCACGGGCTACACTTCGTCGTTTGGAGCAGGTGGAGGAGATATATGGCTAATCAAAACAGATTCCATTGGAAATGAGGAATGGACACGGACTTTTGGGGGGACGGATGATGATAATGGCTTTTCTGTACAGCAGACTACTGATGGTGGCTATATCATCACTGGGTATACCTACTCCTTAGGTGTAGGTCAAGACGATGTGTTGCTGATCAAGACAGATTCCGCTGGTAATGAGCTCTGGAACCAGGCTTTCGGAGGGACAAACTTCGATTATGGCAAGAGTGTTCAACAAACAGAAGATGGTGGGTACATCATTACGGGAGATACACGATCGTTTGGCGCTGGAAGTACTGACGGATGGTTGATCAAAACGGATTCAGACGGAAATGAACAGTGGTCACAAACTTCCGGCAAGGATCAGAGCACGGTGTCAGCCTTCGCCAACGATTTTGTGGCCCATGGCGGCGATCCGGAGGCGGTCACCGATGTCTGCTGCGACATGTCGCCCGCCTTCATCGCGGGGGTCGAAA
>CAJVXH010000110.1 GCA_913009835.1 uncultured bacterium | reverse complement strand
TGATCGACCGTGACAACATCTTGACGGTGACGCGTCAATGTCGGCTTCTCGATGTCAGTCGGTCGACGGCGTACTACAAGCCGAAGCCCGTATCATCAGAAGACTTGGCGTTGATGCGTCGCCTTGATGAGTTGCACATTAAAAGACCATTTGCCGGGTCACGGATGCTGCGTGATTTTCTCCGTCAAGACGGAATTGTAGTCAACCGGAAGAAAGTCCAGCGTCTGATGCGGAAGATGGGTCTGCTGGCGTTGTATCCGAAGAAGCGGACGTCTATTCCGGGGAAAGGTCACAAGATTTATCCGTACCTTTTGCGTGATCTGACGATCGATCATCCGAACCAGGTGTGGTGTACTGACATCACGTATATCCCCCTGGCACGTGGCTTCGGTTATCTCGTCGCGATCATGGACTGGTGTAGCCGGAAGGTGCTGTCGTGGCGTTTCAGCAACACCCTCGACACGCAGTTTTGCACCGAAGCGTTGGACGAAGCATTGGCGAAATACGGACCGCCGGAGATTTTCAACACCGATCAGGGATCACAGTTTACAAGTGAGGAGTTCACCTCGCGTCTGAAGACAGCAGGCGTGAAAATCAGCATGGATGGCCGGGGACGTTGGCTGGACAACCGTTTCATCGAACGATTGTGGCGATCACTGAAGTACGAGGATGTGTACCTGAGGTGCTACGCGACGATGCGTGAGGCGGAAGCGGGGATCGGATGCTATCTTGCGTTCTACAACAACCAGCGTCCACATCAGGCATTGAACAGCCGAACACCGGCCCAGGTCTACGACTTGAAAACGACACAAAAAGCAGCATGAAACGGGACGGATTTATCACTTAAAATCTCAACTCATCTGTCCAACTGATGGAGTCCACCTCTAAAACCCCTGTTCTAGTCTTGACCCATTCCTAAATCTAAACTGTGGTCACCAACATTAGATTCTACGGTCAATGTGAATTCGTAGTATCCAGAACGCACGGCTAATCTATCAACGAATACCGTTACCTCATCAGTCTCTTCTGTGGTAGTGCTGGAGCTGGGAGAGGCTTCAACCCAGCTATCTGGATCTTCAATGTCCCAGGTCAATTCACCACCACCATTATTCTGAATCTGAAAGGTCAACTCGCTAGTATCCTTGTCAAATTCTAACTCGTTTATATTTACGGATAATTGTGGTGCAGCTATTTCCATTTGTACTGGTATATTCTCCGATAGATCACCAGCGTCAATCGAGATTGACCCATTATAGGTTCCTTCCTACATGCTGACTCGGTCTACAGTGACTTCTATCTCGGAATTACTTCCCGCATCTGTGGTTCTGGAAGAAGGCGAACAGGCCATCCAAACGCTTGAGTTGGCAATCTCCCAGACCAACGGTGAACCGCCATCATTTGTTATTAAGAAACTTAGAGTATTGTCAGCGGCAGAAAACGAAAGATTTACTACCGATACCGAAAGCTCTGTAGGGCTGCTGGGATTCGAACCGGAATCACTGTCACTACTGGAGCAGCCGATAGCTAAGATTAGGGCAATAATGATAAAGAGCACATTATTCCTGTACATACCCCCCTCCTGATCGCTGAAAGTTCTTTTTTTTAGTTCCGGTTATGCCTTTAGTTCAGCCAACGTAATGGTAGTTGTTTGCAAACAGCGAGTTAGGAGTTTATCAAAGATGGTTTCGAGCTTCCATCGTCGGTTGAATCGGAAGGCGAATTCATCCAAATAGCGTTCCAGGTAACGTTTTGCGGGGTAGCGGTTCAGGGTTCCACGCATCCACGCTTTGGCATTGGTGATGACCAGATGCACTTTGGGTAGACATTCGGTGGTTTTTTCCGGGTCTTTCAATGAAATCGGGCGATGGTTGTACTCTTTTTGCAGGTGTTTGTAGGAGGCCAAACCATCGGTTTTGAGCGTGGATCCGGGCTCGACGTGGTCTTTCACAAACTGGCCAAGCGCCTCTTTTCTGGCATTGGGAATGGGCTCCAGATAGGCGCGTCCCATGGTTTTTCCCTGGGTTTCGACCGCGACGGCGACGAGGGTTTTACCTTCCGCCCCGCGTCCCGTCTTGCCATGCCGCTTCGGGCCGATGAATGTCTCATCCACCTCAACGGCACCTTGAAGGGGAAAATGACCGGAAGAGTCCATCCCTTTGCGCAGTTTGTGCAACAGCAACCAGGCGGTGCGGTAGGTGTGGATGCCGCATTTCCGCTGCAATTCCAGGGCGGAGATTCCCCGCTTGTTGGTCGCAAACAGGTAAACGGCGAGGAACAGGGTGCGCAGGGGAAGATGGTGCTTATGAAACAGGGTTCCCGCAGTCACCGAAGCCTGGTAACGGCAAGCGCTGCACTGAAAAGCGTCACGTGTCTTAAGGAAGCTGGCTTTCGTTCCGCCGCAACGAGGGCACACAAATCCGTCCGGCCAGCGCTGGTGGATAAGGTAATTTAGACATGCTTTTTCCGTTCCAAACTGTTCTTGGAACTCAAAGAAAGACAAGACCTTGGCCATGGATACCCCCGCTATCACTGAGTATTTGTTCAGTAATGTACGGATGTTCAGGAGGCATGTCAAGGGCAAGCTGAACTAAAGGCATAACCGGACCATTTATTATCTACCTCACATCCATAAATAGACAATTCTACACATGCGGGTTCTAGATCTGGATTAAACAATACTGAGGGTTAATTGTTGTCCGCTCTTGCGAAATAGGACAAAGGTTAGAATCACGTGGAGCACCACGCAAACAGCTTGTAACCTGCGTAATATACCAGTGATACAGATATGCTCCTCGTGAGAGGCAGATTTAGCCTATTTTGAATTGCTCTTGAAACATGTGAAAAAGCGTGCGTATCTTAGTGGGTTCTGGAGGAGTATTCGATCAACGAGTCCAGCCTCTCAAAAATTACGTATTTACCGGACTCTCTGGGGGAGTCGAAACACCGCGACACGATAGTCATCAATGCTCACAGCCGCGAAGAGAATTCAGATAATTCCCCCATTCGATGGATTGACCTTAAACTCAAATTAGCTGTATCGTCACCCGCATTCAGGGTGAGTGATAGGGAACGGAGAACTCGAACTAGATGGATTTGAAAGTACCTGGGGAACGCATTCGTCCGATCGCTCTCGAAGACGAGATGCGCCACTCCTATCTCGACTATTCAATGTCGGTGATCGTTTCGCGTGCTTTGCCTGATGTACGCGACGGGCTCAAACCTGTTCATCGACGTGTCCTTTTCGGCATGCAGGAACTCGGCGTCGGCGCCAGTCGACCATTCAAGAAGAGCGCGCGTATCGTCGGTGATGTCATGGGTAAATATCACCCCCATGGCGACTCTTCGATCTACGACACCCTCGTTCGTATGGCGCAGGATTTCAGCCTGCGATACCCGCTGGTTAACGGGCAGGGCAACTTTGGCTCTGTGGACGGCGACAGCGCAGCGGCCATGCGTTATACCGAAGCCCGTCTGCAACGGATTGCGGAAGAAATGCTGGCAGATATCGACAAGGAAACTGTCGATTTCGTGCCGAATTACGACGATTCCATGCAGGAACCAACTGTCCTGCCCGCCAAATTGCCAAACCTGTTGATCAACGGTGTAGGTGGTATCGCGGTCGGGATGGCGACCAACATACCCCCGCACAACATAGGCGAAGTCATTAACGCCACCACCTTCATGATCGACAACCCGGATGGCGGGATTGACGATCTGATGCAATACATAACCGCACCCGATTTTCCCAGTGGGGGCATAGTGTATGGCATGGAAGGTGTTCGGGAAGGCTATCGTACCGGCCGTGGTCGAATGGTCATTCGCGCCCGCGCCCACATCGAAGAGGGACGGGGCGACCAACAGGCGATCATCGTTACCGAACTTCCCTACCAGGTCAATAAATCGACCTTAATCGAGAAGATCGCCCAGCTCGCTAACCATAAGAAGATCGAAGGTATTCGGGACCTGCGCGATGAATCTGATCGCGAAGGAACCCGGCTTGTTGTCGAGCTGAAACGTGACGCTGTCGGCGAGGTTGTGCTCAACCAGTTGTTCAAGCACACCCAGTTGCAGACGACCTTCGGCATCAACATGATCGCCCTGGACAAGGGCGCGCCGAAGCTGATGAACTTGCGCGATATCATCGTAAAATATATCGCTCACCGGCATGAAGTCGTGTTGCGCCGGACCAACTTCGAGATGCGTAAGGCCAAGGAGCGCGAACACATCCTCGAAGGTCTCAAGATCGCCGTCGACAACATCGACAAAATCATCAAGATCATTCGCAGCAGCGCGGGAGTGGAACAGGCACGTGAACGCCTGATGTATCACTTCACCCCGGAACACATCGCTAATCTCCCGATTTACACTGAAGTTCTGGCGATGGGAGAAGAAGACGGTACACCCCGGACTGGATACCTGAGCGAACGTCAAGCGCAAGCAATTCTGGATATGCGCCTGGCACGTTTGACCGGACTTGAACGCCAGAAACTGATTGACGAACTCTTCGAAGTCCGGGCAACTGTCGCTGACCTGCAGCATCTGCTCGACCATAAGTCTGCCCGTGATGATATGATCAAGGCTGAGCTGAAGGAATTGGCCGAGAAATATGGTGACCCGCGCAGAACGGAGATCGTCCGTAATTACGAAGAATTTTCCATCGAAGATATGATCGCCGAAGAGGACATGGTGGTCACCATCAGCTTCGGCGGTTACATCAAACGGATGCCGGTTTCCACCTACCGCAGGCAGAATCGTGGAGGACGCGGACGGACGGGTGTGAAACCCAAGGAAGAGGATTTTGTTGAGCACCTGTTTGTGGCTTCAACCCATGAATATCTGCTCATCTTCACTGACAGGGGTCATTTGCACTGGCTTAAAGTCTATGATATACCACAATTAGGCCCGGCTTCAAGAGGTAAAGCATTAATTAACCTGCTGGAGCTGAACGGGCAGAATGTCCACGCGGTGGTCAATGTCAAAGAGTTCGCCACGGATAAATATCTCATCATTGCCACCAAAAAGGGGCAGGTGAAGAAGACCGCTCTGGACGCGTACAAGAATGTCCGTCGCGGCGGAATCAACGCGATCAACATCAAAGAAGGTGACGAACTAATCGAGGCTGCCATCACCGATGGCGGGTGCGAGGTAATCTTGGGCACCTCCGGCGGAAAGGCTGTCCGTTTCCGTGAAGGTGATGTTCGCGCTATGGGGCGTGCGGCGGCGGGCGTTCGTGGAGTAAAGCTGCCTGTCGGTCAATTCCTGGTAGGCATGGTGGTTGTCAGACGCGCCGGCAATCTTCTGGTCGCGACGAAGAAGGGATATGGCAAGCGTAGCAACATCGTCGACTATCGTCTGACCAAGCGCGGCGCTGGTGGGGTTATCACCCTGAAGACTTCCGACAAAATCGGTGAGATGATTGCCATCATGGAAGTGTTGGACGACGATGATCTGATGATCATGACCCAGCGCGGAGTGCTGATCCGTCTGTCAATCAGCGATGTGCGTGTCATTGGACGCGCCACTCAAGGTGTGCGCCTGATCCGTCTCGATAAAGGCGATGAAATCGCCTCCATCGCCCGGGTTGTGAAGGGTGATGAGGAAGAAGATGGCGAGTCCAACGGCGACGCAAACGATGATGATCAACCTTCCGGCGAGGAAGAAATTACTGACACTGATGAATCGCCGGAATTGGGGAATACTGGAGACGAGGACAAGTGACTCGTTCTCCCGGCCTGTAGAGCCGAAAGAAAGGACTAACCATGGAAATCGGCGTCAGCGGCAACAAGATTTCGGATGCAACAGTCCGACGCCTCAGCAAGTACTATCGATCGCTGAAGTATGCCTATGATCGGGGGATGCGTACCATCTCCAGCCAGGAGCTGGCGGATATGAATGGCCTTACAGCTGCTCAGGTACGTAAAGATCTCTCCTTCTTTGGAGCTTTCGGACGTCGCGGGCTGGGCTACTATGTGGCCGATCTGCAAAGGAACATCGCCCGCATTCTCGGCATCAACAAAACTTGGAATGTCGCCCTCGTCGGTGCCGGTAATATCGGACGGGCACTGATTGATTACGACCAGTTCCGCCAACAGGGCTTCCTAATCAAACTGGTCCTCGACAACGACTCAAACAAGATCGGGAATGTCTATCACGGCATCGAGGTACACGATTTTGCCAACGCGGACGAAGAGGTCAAACGAAATAAGATCCGTGTCGCTATCATCGCCGTCCCGGCTCAATTCGCCCAGGGAATCGTTGACAAACTCGTAGAGTCGAAAGTTCGTGCTTTCCTGAACTTTGCGCCTATTACGGTTCAGGTGCCGGATAACGTTTTCGTGCGGAACGAGAATATGGCCATCGAACTGGAAGCGCTCTCATTTGCCTTGACCAACCGTCGAGAACCACGCCGCACGATGGGACAGTAAATCGAGCTGCGGGCTGCTGTGGATTGACCGTGAGATGAACATGCCCCTGTTACGACCGAAGGTCATAACAGGGTTGATCCACTCGTCCCATAAGGCATCTCAATTTTCTCAGGACTCAGGACTGTATTGTTGATAATCCCTGCGATCCGCAAAAAGACGCGGGTCACAGGGGCATGTATCATATCGGCTTCCAAATGACACCTCGCTGACAATCCGGAGTCGGTCCACCACAACAGCGCATCCGATGCTATTCAACTCCCTCACCTTCCTGATCTTTCTGCCAACCGTCTTCCTGCTCTACTGGGGGCTGGGATCGAAACGGGTGCGCGCCCAAAATGTTTTCCTGCTCGTCGCTAGTTATGTCTTCTATGGATGGTGGGACTGGCGTTTCCTGAGTCTCATCTTTCTCAGTTCGCTGGTGGATTATGTTGTCGGATGGCGTCTCGGGAAAGCTGAGAAAATCAGTCAACGCAAGCTGTTGCTGTGGATCAGCCTGATCGTCAATCTCGGTATCTTGCTGACATTCAAGTACTTCGACTTTTTCATTGGATCGTTCGCCGGGATGCTGAACCTCTTTGGATTACAGGCGAACCTGCCGTCGCTTCGGCTAATTCTCCCGGTTGGAGTGAGTTTCTACACCTTCCAGACCCTCAGCTACACCATTGATATCTATCGCCGCAAGATCGAGCCGACCCGCGATCCGGTGGCGTTCTTCGCCTTTGTCAGTTTCTTCCCGCAGTTGGTGGCCGGCCCGATCGAGCGCGCGAAGAATCTGTTGCCGCAGTTTCAAATCCAAAGGTCACTCGACCGGGACGATCTCAGCGAGGGCTTCCGTCAGATCCTCTGGGGATTCCTCAAGAAAGTGGTGGTCGCCGACACAGCTGCCGGATTTGTCAACGACATTTTCGCGCAGAGCTCGACGTTGGATGGTCTCACTCTAGCCATCGGCATCTTCCTCTTTTCGATCCAGATTTACTGCGACTTCTCCGGCTATTCAGACATCGCTATCGGTACCGCACGCCTGTTCGGTTTCCGTCTGATGCGCAACTTCGCTTATCCGTATTTCTCCCGTGACATAGCGGAGTTCTGGCGACGTTGGCACATTTCACTCTCCACCTGGTTTCGCGACTATGTGTACATCCCGTTGGGCGGAAGTTATGTCGAACGGGGGCGGCGTATCTTCAACATCATGGTCACTTTCAGCGTCAGTGGCCTGTGGCATGGCGCGAACTGGACCTTTCTGGCGTGGGGATTCCTGAACGGGTTATACTACATTCCGCTGATGCTTGCGGATCGGCAGAAACAATTCACTGAAATACCGGCGCAAGGGCGTTTGCTGCCTTCGATTTCGGAAGGCGCACGCATGCTCGGCACCTTCGCCATCACCATGTTCGCCTGGGTGTTCTTCCGTGCCGATTCGATGGGCCATGCGTTTCAGATACTGCAAAGATTGGTGACCCATCCCTGGCTGGGATTGGATTACAGCGGATACCTGAAACCCATCCTGTTGGCGGTAGGGTTATTGCTGGTCGAATGGTGGCAACGGGACAAAGAATACGCGTTGCAGGTTGGATCGTGGAGGTTGCCACTACGCTGGGCGGCTTACTACATGGTACTGTTCATCATACTGTTCTACGGCAATTTCGGTGAGACTGAATTCATCTACTTCCAGTTCTGACGGCATTATGATCAAACGCTTCCTCATAATTCGATTGCTCCTCTTCCTGTTGGGATTCTTCCTGCTGGGCGAAATCTTACTACGCACAGTGGTACCAGCCTGTGAGTTACCGCCGATGGAACTGAACCAGGAATACGGTTTCCTCTATTACCGTACTGATGCCGAGCTTTCCGGTCAGTTTACACAGGGGCAACTCGCCAACCACCGCTCAAACTGGATGGTCAACAATGACGGCTGGATATTTCCAGAACCATATCTGCCTCCGGATCAACGCAACCGCCCGCTGATAGCCCTCTTCGGATCATCATACATCGAAGGCATCTGGATCGAGCCGGAGCAGAATCCGGCACTCAGGCTACGCGAAAACCTCAACAACAATTACGACGTCTACAATTTCGCCATCACCAACTCGGTCCCATCCGAACACCTGGTGGAAGCTCGGTACGTGCGTGATGTCTACGATCCGGACGTCTACGTGTTCATCATGCAGCCCGGCTACCTGATCGGCAGTACCGATGCTGATGCTGAGCGGACACGATTCGCCGTTAGTGCCGACACCGTTCGCGAGATACCGCCGACCATTGTCCAGCGGACACCTTATGACGGACTGAAACAACTGGTCCGCAAGAGCGCACTGGTACGCTATTTCGTCTGGAACCTGAGGCTGGCGAGCGCTCTCAGCGGTTCCACAGCTGACGACGAGATCAACGCGATCAACGTACAGGAAACGGTATACGACGACAGCACATACGCAGTGGCTCTTCAGGTTGCACATTATCTCTGCCAACATCTTCAAGAGGAACACCCGGGCAAGCTGTTGGTGATTGCCCACGGCGACATTTACAGCAGTTTGGACCCGCCTGAGATGGACCCGGAGGGCAGGATCATCCAGGAAATCGCTCCCCAATACGGTATCCAGACAATCTACCTGACAGATGGTTTTCATCAGGAATATGTGCGCGAACAAAAAGCCTTTCGTTTCAGCTATGACATGCATTGGAACGCTTACGCGCTTAGCGTACTCGCGGACATTATCGGAGATGGGCTGCAGGGCATTCTCGCATCTGATCATCCAGAAAACTCAGCCAGTGATATGCCCAATAGATGACCCGACGGAAACATGCCCCTGTGACCCGTGTCCTGAGAAAACAGGCCCGTGCTTGCTTGACAAGCGCGGATTATCTGAACTGAGTCTTGAAAAATCAGACCTGTACGTCATAACTTGCGGATCAACCCTGTTATGACCTTCGGTCGTAACAGGGGCATGTTCATCTCACGATCAATCCACCAGCGGACATTAATTTTGACCCACACCCATAACAAACCAGGTGCCCCTGCGGGCTATGCCAGCAGGGATTGTCCGGTAGCTCTGGCGACGAAATATCCCTGTGAACTGCCTGTGGCGGGTCACAGGGGCGTAGTTCGGATGATCCCAGACATGAATGTCTGGGGCATGATCCGTTCGCTGTGGATACTTTGGGTGATAACGGCGCTGTTCGTATTTGCACCGTCCGCTCAAGCTCTCGATCCAATCGAAGAACAGTACGTGTTCGTTAATACCGCGACCGGGCTGGCCTGGACCGCGGACTTCTCCGGAATAGCGGGTGTTGGGTTTGGACTGTCCAGTGTTCGCGGCGGAAGCAGCAACCGTGTAGATTTGCAATTCACCTATGCCTATTCACCGCTGGATGTTATCAGCGACCTTAACAGTCGAATAGAAGGTGGTGTTAACATATTCTCGCTGGGGGTCGATTACAACTCCTACACCACCCCCGAATACACATTCCTCGGCCAGTATTTCACCGTCGGCCTGGCCTATAACAACATGTCCTGGGGATACAAGGAAGCGGTCGAAATCGAGGGTACAACGGTCACACGAGACGCGCTCTCCGGCATTGAACTGTATTTCGGGGCTGGGCTGGTGATACAGCAATGGGATGGAGTTGTCTTGTATGGCGAGGTGATGCCAGGCTATATCGTCTGGTTGGGTGGGTCGAACCGAGGGTTTGACCGTGCCAGCTTCGACCAGTTTTACAACATCAAGCTTAACATTGGTGCCGCGTTTCAGATAAGATAGTGTAATACGATATGAATCTATTCCACATACTTCTGCATGAACCCTGCAATCTGATCTTCCGAATAGAACAGCTTCACATACGGTGACTCAAGCATGGTCTTGACAAACCGTTCAGGGAATCTGACCTCATTCTTGAATGCCTCATACACCTCTGCATATGGACGCTTGTTTCCCTCAGGCACAGGCTTTACAACCAGACCCTTCACTCCAATGAATTCATCAAATAACTCTGCTGGGAAAATGTCCAGATCCTCTGATCTGAGTAGCATGATGTCGAATACCCCTGTCCTCAGAACGAGATAACCCACTGACTGATCGAATGGAACGTCGAACACGTTCAGTTGAAAAAGGGCTTTGTATTCATCGTCAAACCAGCGCAAGGGGAGAGCGTGATCGTAAAGCTGGATGAACTCATCGCGGATCTCGTTGATTGATAATTCACCACGTTCCCAGCGTCCGATCATATCTGGGATGTATTCCTGGTGATCCTGGAAAAAGGCTGACAGATTGCGGGCTATCGGTTCACGGACCGGCGTGATCCACTTCCACTTCTTCTCCGGCGGAGCATCACCGGACAAATCCGAGCTGGCCAGAAGCCGCCGGACCTGAACACCGTCCACTATATCCTGCTTTTCCTCCCAATCAGCATGGTCAATGATGTTGCGACCGATGCCGTCATCACGGAGGGTGCGAAGGTGATAAATCGGACGGTTGACATTCTCCGCCTCGTTCAGCATAGTGAACACCGCACTGGAGCTGACATTGCCCATCTGGTATATGATAATTGGTGCGTCCATTACCTCTCCGGTGGATCTATAAACGCTACAATCATTGCTCGGCGAGCATTGTGACCAGGTCAACCCGCACATCAGACAGCCACAATTCCATCGCCTCTGTAACCGCGGGGATGAAGGAATCGATTTTACCGTCTTCACGTTTCACCCGATAACGGTACGGCTTCTGCAACACCAGCACCTTCTCGTAGGTTGTTGGGTCGAGACTGAATATCGACAGCACAATTTCCACCACTGCCGCCTGCTCGCCACGGCGATTGTCGGCGTACAGATGAACTAACCGTCCCTGCAATTCATGGCTGGGCGCGATGCCGGAGGTCATTGTGTAGATGCCGCCCGAAAAGATGTTCGCTTCGAGAAGGCTTTCCGCAAGAAGATCTGCCAGCAACAACTCCGGTGGCGCGATCCAACGGTGGTAATAATATGTCGCCATCTCCTGGTCATTGCCCTTGTAAACAATCCGGTCGCCATGCTGAACAACCGAAGCAGTGAATGGCATCACCAACAGCGCGCCGTCATAGCTGGTGTCTGACGGGCTTGCCAGTTCCGTGGGACGGAAAGTATAACGCACAATCTCCAGCGTCTCTCGCGGTATTTTGAAGCATCCGCCGAGTAGCAGAAGGGCGATAGACAACAGCAGAGCACGTTTCATCATCTCCTCCTACTCCTCTTTTTCTGGTGGCGCGGAATACAAAACCCGGCTCGGATATTCTTCAAATGATAGCAGAAGAGCGTTCACCTGCTGTAGAGTCGAGTTCAATTCGGTAACGCTGATGCTCAACTGAGCGACCACCTGCGAAATCGAATATTGCGATTGACCCATCAGCGCGGAAGTCTGGTCAAAGGTTCGGTTTATGTCGGCAAATAGCGAATCCGCGCGTCTGGATAACTGTAATTGCTCCACATCATTACTCAAAATTCCCAAAGCGCTGTTCAGGTGTTCCGCACCTTCTCTGGCCTCTACAGACGCAAACTGCAATTCTCCCAGCATCGAATCGAGGCGGTCAGGCATCTGCTGTGCCAACAACTCTGTAGTTATCGCTTCAATGTTCCCAACCGCGAGGTTCAGGTCCGTAATCCAAGCGGTGAATTCAGGTGTCATCAGCACGCTGTCAGCATGAGACATGACTTGCGATCCAGCCTCGAAGAAGTCCTTCGCCTCATATGAAATACCTTCGAGATCCATATTCGTGAACCGTTCATACGTTGTCTTTAACGCCAGCCCAAGTTCTTCAATACCGCCCGGAACACTGGGAATAGCCGGGTATTCAGGTTCGAAAGTGAGATCGGAAGAGCGTCGTGTAGGGAAAGAGTGTAGATCTCGGTGGTCGCCGTATCATTAAAAAAAAAAAAATAATTGTATATTTTTTTTT
>CAJVXH010000109.1 GCA_913009835.1 uncultured bacterium | reverse complement strand
GTGTGTATGTGTGTTTTTTTTTTTTTTAATGATACGGCGACCACCGAGATCTACACTCTTTCCCTACACGACGCTCTTCCGATCTTCCTTATTGTAACCAGATAACAACTTCCTCGATCATTGGGCTATCTCTGCATATCAAGACATGTTACGCTGTAGGCAAACCTTCGACCGACTCCATCGCGGCCTGGTATCCGCCAGCGTACCAGTTTTGTGACACTACCTGCATATCGGCTTCCGAAACTGCTGATTCATCGGGAGGCTGCGCTGCCTCTTCACTGCGGCTGACATTTAGGCCTTCCTCACTGATCTCGACTTGATCATGTAGATGTGGGGCGATGCGTTCGGCGATATTTTCCCGTCTAACTCGACCATCCGCACGCTCTTCCGCCTGCGCCTCCTCCGCTTTGGCACGGATCACCTCGTCCTGCTCTCGTTGCTGAGTAAGTGTCTGCTCGTACAAACGGTCTATTCTTTGAACCATGATGCACTCCACCCTGATTGTCTTCAGTGATCTATAGGTCAATAAGCGTGCCAGATTACTAGATCATCATGCACCCTATGATATTACAATTACTTACCTCAACGTTCACCTTTCACTCACAAATCATACTGGCACCTTTTCGTAGCACCCGAATCACCAAAAACAGCCCCTGCTTGTGAGGTGCGAGCCACACATAAGCAGGGGCGAGTATCTATCTTTTGCTATAGCCTATCGGTTCCTACCGCCTGTCTTTTCTGTTCTCAGGACTCAAAACCGGTTCCTCATTTTACCAGCACGATCTTCTGCACATCCGACCAGCCATTAGCTGACGCTCGTACGAAATACACACCGCCAGCGAGTTTGGATGCGTTGAAGGTGAACTGCTGAGTTCCGGCTGTAGTACGACCGTTCGCCAGCTCTGCCACCTGCTGACCTGTCACGTTGTAGACGTTGACGTTCAGCTCTGAGGGTCGGGGAAGCGATACGCTGATTGTCGTTGTCGGGTTGAACGGGTTTGGGTATGCGGATGAGATGGTATAACTGTCAGGTAACTCTGTTCCTGTATAGTCTTGGACAGACAGCTGACTGAAATAGAACGCGCCAATGTCAGCGACGGTGCCGTCCGGGTCGAGCGGGCTGTCCGGATCGCCAGCGTCTATGCAGGGTGAACCCTCTTGGAGATGGTAGTCGTCGTTGTCCGGATTGACATACATCGGATCGAGTGAGATGCTGAAGTAGACATCGCAGGAGTCTTCATTGGCATTTGTGTCAACGATTACGCCAAGATCAGGATCGACAAGAGGACCACCGCCCCAACCAGCCGAATTCCCGTTAATTGTGCAATTGCTGATGTTGGGACTGGAAGAGTGGAGGCAATATATCCCGCCGCCTTTGTCATCAGCCGAATTCCCGCTGAATGTGCAGTTGACAATTGTTGGACTGGACAAATAGCAATAGATTCCGCCGCCAGAGTCAGCAGTGTTGCCGTTGCGGATGGTGAAACCCTGAATCAGTGTTGTTCTTCCAATCACATCTCCAATTGGCATAGTAATCACTCGGTCAGCCTGATTTCCATCGATGAAAGTATTACTCGTGTCACCGGATGCCGAAGCGTCTAAGCCAGCCTGGATGGTGATGAAATCAGCAGGTACGTTGTGGGTCGTTGCGAAGGCGGGCAAGACTATCATCATAATCATGGCACAACAGGCCAGAGTCTGGGCTAAGCATTTCATAATTCCTCCCTCGGATAAGTGTTTCATATAATTCAAGCACTGATTCACTAATGACATACCCCTTCAATCTGGAGTATGCAAAGGAATGCTTGGGCCATCTGGAAATCGTACTCACGATAGAGCCCATAAGCATCTGTGGGTCAGGGTATTGTCAATACTTGCGCCCTGAAGGGGCGAAATCTGACTAGCCGCAGGTGTGAACCTGCAGAGGACGCGGGCGACACGATTGTATTGGGTTCACCCCGAAGGGGCGATATCTGAATGACCCCACGTGTGAACGTGGGGTGACGAGGTCGCCGAACATCGTGTACCGCCCCTTCAGGGCGGCGTATTGGAGAGAGGTTGAGATACCCCTTCTCCGGGTTGACCCCGGAGCTATTCAGATACGACCCCTTCGGGGTCTTGATGGCGTTTCAGATACGATCCCCTCGGGATCGAGATGCCTGACGGACACGTTGTCGCCTGCGCTGGGAGCGTTTGCGGAGAAGACTGAACCGTCGAGCGAAATCATTCATCAAGGGGATGCCCAGCGTTTGTCCGAGTCCCACGAGTGTACCTGCGACTACTCCCGCTATCGTAGTCTCCCTTCTCACTAACGGCCGAATGGCAAGTCCCACGCCGAATGTGACCACCATCCCGGTGACCATGTGTAGCGCGCGCGTGCGTCCCAAACGTGTGTCAACCGCTTTGCGGAGTTTCCATGAACAATCGTGTCCGACCGCCATTCCTCCCGCAACGCCGAGTGGGAAAGCTGCCAGGGGAGTACCGCTGAGCACAGCCAGGATCGTTGCAGCACAGGCGAGACTGAAGCTGCGCGGCCCACGTGGGGATGAATGCCACCAGTTGATCAACGGCTTTTCCACCGACTTCGCACCTAAAACCGTACTGACGCCGAGCATTGCCCCAGCCAGAACGTCCCGTGGATAATGTACGCCGAGGTACACACGTGACAGAGGAATGCTTGAAGCCAGTGTCAACCCGACAAGTTTCATCCATTTCTGGGGAGATCGGAATGCCAGGTACATTCCCAACGCCACCGCGTTTTGAGCGTGTCCGCTGGGGAAAGTGAAATCGCCGGGTGCTACGAATGCATATGGGTGACGAGCTTCGCTGGGTGGACGAGGAAAGCGCAGACGTGCCTTGGTAAACTGGTTAATAACCACTGAAGGAAGTATAACACCTGAAATATTCAGGGCTTCATGTCGATCATATGCGCTGAACAATGCACCGATCAACGCGAAATACATCACCTCAGATCCAATTGCAGCAGCGAGCAGAGAGGCGACATCCAGGGAAGGTATACGCCGACTGGAACGATCAACCGCGTCAACAGGATCAGCCAACCAGGGGATAAAATCTGTCCCCTCCAACTGTCCAATCCCGAGAGGATCTTTCAGCAGTGGTTGTACAATCTGGCGATCTGAGATATGTAAAAGGGGAAGATGCATGCGCTCAGTGTTCGCGTTGATTCAGTCGTTTCACAACGTTAAACATAGAGTGCATGCACCTCCCCCGTCAAGGAAAAGTTGAGACTCGCTATACCTACTTCACGAGCATCATCTTGTGCGTCACATTCAACCGGTCAGGGCTGTTCACCTTCAGAAAATAGGTTCCGCTGGCCAGCTGAGAACCGTCAAGCGCGAACTGTTGATAGCCAGCGTTGAACTGTCCATCGGCAAGAGTGGCGACTAGTTGGCCTGCCAGGTTAAACACCTTGACACTCAGCTCAGCCGTGGTTGGCAGTGCAATCACAATCTGGCTTTCCGGGTTGAAGGGGTTCGGGTAGACACTAGTCAGCGCGAATTCATCCGGCACAGTGTTAAAATCGATCTCGGCTACGCTTGTCCCATCCACAATGCTGAAATCGGCATCGCTGATATCGAAAATACCATCCAGATCAAGGGCCGTTACCCGCAAACGGGCTGTGCTACTCAGCGCACCGTTGGGCAGCCAGGTGAGCGTACCGTTGTTAGGAAATGCCGGAACAATCATCTCCCAAGCATCTTCAGGATATGAACGGTTCAGTTCAATGGAGACACTCCCATCAACGGACTGTGAGTCCCAGACGAAATCAGCGTACATCCCGAGGGTCAGTTCTTCGCCACCATTGGGAGCGGTGATGGTGATTGACGGCTGAATAATGGCGAATGAATCGTCCGACTCATCAGTGTAGGTGGGATTGTCTAAACTGGTGATCCGAATCCTGGCGTTGGTTGTTGGAGGACCGGTAACCGTCCATTCCTCAACAACATCGTTCGGCGTCGATGCGTAAAGAACTTCCCAATCACCAATCGGATAGTCGCGGTTGATCTCGATGCTGACGTTGCCCTCAATATCATAGTAATTCCAACGGATATTGAAGAGATCGCCAACCAGTATTTCCTCACCACCGTTTGGTGCACTGACGATCAGGAAAGGATCAACGTTCGCCTCTTCGGCCGGACTGGACCAAATCCCTCGCCCGAATGTTGCCGCAACTATAGTATTCGAGGTAACGTGGAACTCGAGTTCGTTGACGATCACGTTCGGCAGACCAGTACTCCAGTCCTGCCAATCGTCTCCACCGTTATCGGAGAAGAAAATGCCGACATCGGTTCCGATGTATATATGGCTTCCATCATATGGATGTGTGGTAACGCAGTTGACAGGGAGGTTGGGAAGACCGTCCGAGAGGTTAGTCCAGTCTTCGCCGCGATTGAAGCTGACAAAGACCTTGTTAGCGGCGTTGTATCCGCCGACAGTGATGTAAATGATAGCATCGTTTGTCGGATGAACAGCGATGTAGGTCAAGGGGGAGGCTGGAGCGTTATTAGAATCCCAGTTATCTCCACCGTCAGTGGTGTAAACAACGTCGCCGTTAGGATTTACGCCGTAGACAACATTTGAGTTCGAGGGCGCAACAGCGAGGGCTGTCATCTTATCACCACCGCCACCTCCGAAGGAAGGGCTAACTCCAGTCCAGTTCGCACCCCTGTTGTCAGAACGGTAAATGATGTTTGTACCGAACCACATGGTCTGAGGGTTATTCTGGTCAATGATGTAAGGAGTAACCCAGCGTCCGCTGGTCCCGATACCGTTCGTTCCGTTATACCAATTGTAACCACCATCAGTCGAACGACGCATGTCGCCGTAGTAGACCTCGGCATACATGTAGTCTGGGTCGTCAGGTGCGATGGCAGATTCCATACCATCTCCACCCATTATGGCACGGAAATCATCACCCTCTTTGAGCTTGGTACCGTTATCCTGGTTACCGAAGGCTATCATGTCCACTTCAGCACTGCTCTGGCTAACACCGAGACGATAGATCTGCTGGATGACCATGCCGTGGCTGATCTCTTCCCAGCTGTCACCCCCGGTAGTCGTCCGGTAGAGACCGCCATCGTTGGCGGCATAATGGACAGGAATATCGTTTTCCATGAAAAACTCATGGCGATGATGGTCAGCGTGGATATAGGGGA
This sequence comes from uncultured bacterium, assembly GCA_913009835.1. Classification (GTDB taxonomy): domain Bacteria; phylum Electryoneota; class Electryoneia; order Electryoneales; family Electryoneaceae; genus BMS3BBIN04. The sequence goes on along the minus strand of CAJVXH010000109.1, from coordinate 7,345 downwards.
TCTGATTGTAATACCAGAATCCGGAAATATCCCAGTCGGCACCGGCATTCGTTGATTTCCAGACATTCACCCCACCGACAAAGACAATGTTCGGATTTTCCGGATCAACGGCGAGCGAGAGGTCGTACCAACCCTGGCCACCATCGTCGTTACCAGTCTCCGACCAACCGAGAAGATTCGGTGAGTTGGACATCATCGACCAGCTGTCCCCACCATCGTAACTCTTGTACATGGCATAAAATGCGCTGCTGTTGTCTGAGAAAAGGGCATAAACCTGATTAGGATGAGAAGGTGAGATCTCAACCTCTATTCGGTTATATCCTCCGCCGTTAAACGGGATGCCATTGCTGAGGCCGGACCAGTTTTCACCGTTATCAGTTGATCGGTAAACTCCAGTTCCCGAAGCAGCGGCGAACCATACATCCGGAGTAGCGGCAACGTTTTCAAGATCATGCAGGAATCCACCGCCAACCAAAACCCTGTCCCAGTTGTCACCACCATCGATAGTCTTGTAGACGCCGCTGCTGGTTGTTGCCAGTAGGGTAAGATGGTCTTGCGTATCCATGCGGACGCGGGAGACTTTGTTTCCATCCAGGACATCATAGCTGAAACCGGTTTCATTCCAGCTCTGACCGCTGTCCACACTCTTGAGGATACCGATGGAATAGGTGTCGTTTCCGTCGCAATCACCCGTGGCAATGTAGATGATGCTCGGGTCAGTGTAGTCGATTGTAATGTCGCTGACGCCCAGAACCGGCAAGTCATCAGTGAGTGGCACCCAGGAAAAGCCGCCGGTAAAAGTCATCCACAATCCGCCCGATGCGGCACCAGCGTACATGTGGTTGGGATTGGTGGGATCTTGAGCCATGCAGTTCACCCGTCCCAGACCGCCCACATATTCGCCCGGGATCGGATCGAAGGGGCCAAGTGGCTGCCAGTCAGCCTCATCCAGCTCGCTACCGTTGGGGAACATCTCCACTTTCTGTTCCCAAGCGTTCCAGAGAGCTTCAGGATGAAACTCGCCATTCTCATCAAGACGTGTCTCGATGAAATTGCGCCAGCGCTGAAACTGTTTCCAACCAGTGCCCTTGGCTGGTTCTTTGTCCTGCCAATAGGCGTCAAATGCGTCAAATATTTCCTGAATGGTAGGCTCGGTCTCTTGGCCGCGGAACTGTTCCATCCATGGTTGTGCCATAGCTGAAGATGCAGCGAGTAAAAGAGTGAGCAGTGTGATGAACCAGGCAATTCGCTTCATGTGGACCCTCCAAAGTCAATTTCAATTTTATAACATATACTACAATTCACCAGATACAAAACTCTCCAGCACCAGAGCTATCTACTATCATGACTCACCCAGAAAGAGAGCGTATAAGCTGTTGTTAAAGCAATATTCAAATAGTGCTAGTTGGAGGTGAGGAGACGAATGACAACCAGAATCAGGAAGACGCCAAAGATCTTCTTGTAACGGGCGGCCCCGGCTTTCTTGTTTAGCCAGGCACCCAACTGCGCTCCGGGGACAGAAGTGATGGCGAGAGAGGCGGCAACAGGAAGGTTAACAAAGCCAACAAATCCATTCCCGAGATCAGAAGGAGGCATCTGCATCATGTATCCAATGGAACCAGCCAGTGCTGCGAAGACAACTGTCCCGCTCGAGGTTCCAGCGAGCTTGGTCGTGGCTGTATGCGCTATGTACGCCAGCGCCGGAATCAATACCAGTCCACCCGCGAGGCCGGACAGCCCAGCGAACATCCCGGTTCCGAATCCCATCAGTATCCAGGTCCACCACCTCAAATGACGCTCTGGCCCGAGATCAACCTTCTTCTCCGTCAGAAAACGGATAGCCGCAAAAAGCAGGATCAATGCCAGACCCTTCTGTAACCATACTCCCGGGATGTTCACCGCTATCTGGCTCGCAAACCAGGAACCTGCCATACTCGCCACGGCCAGAAGGGGAATTATCCGCCAGACAACATTGCCCTGACGGTGATGTTTCCAGGTTGAAGAGCTGACAGAGAGAACTCCGACAGTTAACGAGGTCCCCATAGCGACATGAACGACAGCGTCAGGAACCATGCCCTGAGCACGAAAGAGCTCGAGCAACACCGGCACCATGATGACTCCGCCCCCAATACCTATAAACCCGGCGGAGACTCCCACCACGACCCCAATTCCCATCAGCATCAATACCATCATCAAGTCTACTGGCATCGCCCTTTTCCTCTAAAAGATGGAGGCAGACTTGTTATCCGGACCTTGTTACTTGCAATCGTACCTGAGATCAGTGTTCATTATAAGTCTGTAGAGGAAATTCTCATTCTAGATTTAACCAGGAGTAGAAGCCATGAAAATGCGTTATGTGTCGGTCCTCGTGCTGGTCCTGGCTCTCACATTAGGCGCGCAAGCCTACGAAAAAACTGTGATGGTCGAGTATTTCAGTAATAACGGGTGTGCCCCCTGCGGAGCTAATTACCAGGAGGTATTGACCTTCTTGGACAATTACAGCCGTGAGGAGGCAGCTTTTACGATTTACCACGTCAGCTGGCCATCTCCAAATGACTGGTACTACGTACGTAATGAGATAGATCCGATGTCGAGATGGAACTACTACGTCAGCTGGCAGGAAGGCGTGCCCTTCTTCGTAGTTGACGGTCTATTCTGGGGAAACGGGCTCAATAACTTACTTGGAAACGTGAATGCACGTATGGGGCAATATACACCAGTTGAAATTGTACTCAATGACGCAGAGATCAACATGGAAGGCAATATCTCTGCCCAGGTTACGGTCAATTCGGATCAGGACCTTTCGGGCTATCGTCTACACGCATGCCTGACTGACATCAATTGTGCCTTTGGTCCTGGACCCTACATTGATAATTACGTTCACAACATGCTGAAGATGAATCCCTCAGCAACAGGAACAGATCTGAGTGGAATCTCAGCGGGTGGATCGCAGACTTTTGATTTCGAATGGGAGGCTTGGGATTCTCATACAGCTGACAACTACAGCCTCACTTTTTTCGTGCAGCAGGTAGCCACAAAAGAAATATTTCAAGCGTTATATTCAGAAGACATCGCTATCAACTATCCCAGCCTGACTGTGGTTGGCTATGAGATGGATGACAGCGGACAGGCAATTCCGAATGGTCATCCCGATCCGGGCGAAACTGTTGACGTTATCGTCACCCTGGAGAATGGGGCGGATTTCCTGGCGACGGACAACCTGGTAGGAACATTAACCACCTCAAGCGAAGATATCGTCATTGTTAATGGCGAATCTACCTATCCGTCGATAACCCCCGGTACGATGATGACAAATGCGAGCGACCCATTCACCATTGAGGTTCCTGAATGGTTCGAAGCCGAGTACGTTAACTTCATGTTCGAATTTGTTGACGGTTCCGGATACGAGATGAGCTATGAGGTTCTGCTGCTGGTGGGAACACCCACTGTTCTGGTGGTTGATGATAGTCCTGCAGGGTTAGATCTTGATGAATACTGGTTCGATATCATGATGGATTCGGGTATCGCAAGCCTGTTCATGACTTCTCAGCAGGCTTTATTAGCTGATCTGAGTTCTTACGAGGCAATCGTCTGGGCGACATCTAACGCTACAACCGACGTGCTGAGCTGGCTCGAAATTGCCAGTATAACAGCCTACCTCGATCAAGGTGGTAAGATGCTGTTGACGGGTGAGAACATCGGTGAATTTGAGGGTACTGCCGATCTGCTGTCTGAATACTTCAAGGCTGAACATGAGCTGGATGCCGTCGGACAATCGTACATGTTATTGACCGGGGCCGACGACGGTCCTTTCCCGAACGCTCAAGTGATTATTGGTGGGGGTGGAGGAGCAGGTACGACCGTGGCTGCCTCGTCAATTACTCCGCTTGATGGCGCTATACCACTGTTCAACTACTATCCTATTGAGAACGTTGGAGGCGTAGGATATCTGGGTGATACCTTCTCGACAGCCTACCTGGCATTCAACGTGGAAGCAATGTCCGGCATGAATGGCAGTTGGCGGGCAGCTGACATGATTTGGCAGATCTTCAACTGGATGGGAGCTTCTCTAGATGTTGAGGAAGCGCCAGAAACGATCTTACCGACCAACATCAGCCTCGGAGCGTATCCGAACCCGTTCAACGCTGCTATGACAGTGAATTACACTCTTCCGGCAACGTCTGAAGTTCGTCTCGCAGTAGTGAACGTTCTCGGCCAGACCGTCGCCGAACTGAGCACGGGATTGGTACAAGCCGGAACTCACCAGGTATCCTGGGATGCTTCAGCCATGTCCAGCGGTGTGTATTTCCTGACCTTGAATGCCGGATCAGAAATGCGCATGGAAAAGGTGCTGCTGCTCAAATAAGGGCAGGCTATGGGCTATAGGCTGCTATAAGCTATAGGAACAGATAGATACGGGGACACTTTCTCCTGAAAGTGTCCCCGATTTATGTGAGGAAGTCATCCTGAGTGAGGAAGTCATCCTGAGTGAGGAAGTCATCCTGAGTGAGGAAGTCATCCTGAGCGAGGAAGTCATCCTGAGTGAGGAAGTCATCCTGAACGAACGTGAAGGATCTCTTGTTTGACCTGGTTTCTCTTGCCCGTTTTGGCTCTGCCAACGCGGGTTAACTCATGATGCCCCAGACATTTATGTCTGGGATTGGCGAGGGAATAATCCTTGGATGACCCCAGACATGAATGTCTGGGGCACATTCAGGCTACTTCAAATAGACCACTTTCCTCATCTCCTGCCATGATGCTGTCGATACACGCACGAAATACATCCCGGTTGCGACATTCGGTCGCCAGACGAACCGATGATGGCCCGCTGTGAGTGAACCGTGATGCAAGGTTTCAACCAACCGCCCCTGTAAATCATACACCGCAATCCGTACAGGATCAGCATTTGGAACGGCTATGATGGCATGCATCATCCTGTTGAACGGGTTAGGATAAGCTCGTTCAATACTCCATTCGGTTGGTATGGCAGTGATTTCACTCTCGTCGACTGTAACCAGCATAAATGATCTGGTTTCCTCCGAATATGTGCTCAGATCATAGATATCAGTCGCTTTAACCCGCCAATAGTAGTCTGATTCATAGTTCAGATCCGTCACGGTCACTGTTGTCTCCTCATCAGTATAATAAAGCTGCAAATTGATGAAGGATGGACTGTCGGACAACTCCAAGGTGTATCTCAGGGTGTCATGTGGTGTGGAGTCCGGTGCGGCATGCCAGAGGAACAGCGCGCTATCATCGTTCAGGAACTCGTCGGCTTCGGGGAGTATCAACTCCAGCGGTTCGGGCGCGTGCAACCAGCGGGTGGTGAATGGTTCAGTAGCAAATGGTATGACGTTCACAGCTTCCATGACCGGATCGCCCAATCCCTCGGGATTCTGGGTGGGGTGATATGGTCCGGATTCATGCCCCCAGTAGTTATTTACCACATTCATGACACCTTGATAATTTGGATTGACGCCCGCTGCATATCTATAGTTACCGTAAAAATCATTTGAGTGCGCTGTCAATAAGTGGCTATCAGAAACTCCCATGCAACCGTAATCAGTCGTCAGAGTATCATTAATTATGCTATTCTGAAAGAACAAATTATCCTCTACATGTACGTGTATGCCATTATTATTATTAGAAAGAGTAGTATTTAGAACATAATTGCTACTTCCTTGGTTATGAAACAGCAGATTATCGTGAAATAATGCATCTGAGGCAAATGTAATGGCCCCACCCTTTCCTAATGAAGTGTTATAGTAAAATTCGTTACCATATATTTCTGCTTCAGAACTGCCAGGTCCAAGGTAGACTCCTCCTCCATATGAAGGATAGACAGGATGGTAGGCTCGATTAGCAATGAACAGGTTGTTGGATATATCTATTGTATTGACATTGAGGGTCATAATAGTACCGCCATTTGCACCATAATTACCCTTAAATATGTTCTCGCTTATAATAACAGTGTCAGTAAGGCCTTGACTTTCTGAACTGGTATATATTGCTCCTCCACCTATTCCCTGAGTGAAATTATCAATGAATTCGTTATAACGAATGGCACCAGAAGCTCGAGACATTGATATAGCGCCACCAACAGAACCACTGTAATTACTAAAAAACTTATTTCTCTCAATTGTGGCGATACCGTGATAAATTTCAGCTGCCCCCCCCTGAATATCAGCATAATTGTCATAAAACTCATTGTCAAGAAGATTAGTAATGCAATTACCAAGACGTAGAGATCCAGAAGTCCCTTCATTGTTATAGATATGGCAATGATTGATGTTTACATCAATATCAGATGCGAATAGAACAGTACCAAAACCACTATCATGAAAATTGCTGTTTGCAAACGACAAACCTGTAATTGTAATACTCGTTGTAACCGTAGAATCTACGGTAATTGCCCTGCTATTATCCTGTTCAGGAACCCAGACAGTGTTGTCTATATGGTTGCTGTCCTGATCTAGTATGAAATGGCTGGCTAAAACTACACCGCGATCACGAATAACTACACTCTCCTGATAATACCCATGATCCAACAGTAAGGTATCACCTTCACTGGCAACGTCACTTGCAGCTTGAATCATGGCATATTCTGAGGGTATGTGAAGAATGGTTCCAAAGCATGAAAATGCTGCCAGGAAGAGACCTGTGGTCAACGTGATTCTCCATATCCTAAGCGTAGATAGCATGATGAAGCTCCTGATAATAATAGCAATTGCAGGATAATCTATACATTGTGGATGGGCTGCTAATAGCCCATCCACAATGACTTAATAGATACCTATGGTATTGGCTAGTAAGGATAGGTCAAAGTGAAATCCGAGTAGCCAGTTCCATTGTCGTTCACGTGGACCGACCAAATCCCGGTACCCAAGCTAATGTTTGCATACGTGATATCTGTCTCTTGGTAGACTAATTCTACAACATACGCAAACAACTGATCATCTCCATCATAGATCCATCCACCATGGGGCACACTATTGGCGCCGTCATCGGTTGCGCTCTCGATCTTATGCCTGAGCTGACCGTACCCAGACTCACCATTGACGGCTGTGGACTCCATCTCACCTGGTTCACAACGCAGATCCCAGGATTCAGCAAACACCAGTCCAACGAGGGCAAGAACAAGAAGCCCTGCGAGTGAAAATACCATTACTCGTTTCATGATACACCTCCGATTGATGAAATTGCCCACCTCGGCGAGGTGAGAAGAGGACCCCGAATTTAGGACAGTGGTTTAGGTGATGGATTCGCCCTTCGGATGGGGTTAGATTTATCCCCGGAAACAGGAGCGAAAGATGAAACGACCTCGCAGGAAGTTGACCCCACAATT
>CAJVXH010000108.1 GCA_913009835.1 uncultured bacterium | reverse complement strand
GTCGCAGCTTCCAAGGATCGTCGGACCCCAGGACGTCAACCTGAGACGATTGAACGAAATCGTTCAGTCACGTCTGGTGGTGCGGGGTAGCTCGTTTTCCGTATCAGGGCCTGCGGAAGAAGAGGATCAACTGCGTAATGTTATCCGCGATCTGAGCGTCATGGCGAAACAGGGCGAGATTGACATAGTCGGACTCGATGCAGCCATATCTCTCGCAGGTTTGTTGCCGGACAATTCACGTAAAAAAAGTCCGACCAAGGGCGAAGGCTTGCTGATATTCAAACGCAAGGGTCTGGCACTAAGCACCCGCTCTGCGAATCAGGAAGCATATATCCGGGCTACAGAGAATGCCGACCTGGTGTTTGCCGTCGGACCGGCAGGCACGGGTAAAACCTATCTCGCAGTTGCGGTTGCGGTCAAGGCTTTGGTAAATCACGAGGTAGACCGCATCATCCTCGTCCGCCCGGTTATCGAAGCGGGTGAAAAACTGGGATTCCTTCCAGGAGATATTGAGGAAAAGGTTGATCCATACTTCCGTCCGCTCAACGATGCCCTTCGTGAAATGCTGCGCCCGGAAGAGCTCGCCCGTCAAAAAGACCAGGGTGGTGTCGAAATCGCACCGCTGGCCTACATGCGCGGGCGTACACTGAACAACAGCTTCGTCATTCTGGATGAAGCTCAGAACACTACCAGCAGTCAGTTGAAGATGTTTCTGACAAGGCTGGGTGCGAAGTCACGGGCCATAGTCACCGGTGACTTGACCCAGATCGACCTTGAGAATCCTGGCCAGAGTGGATTGAGTGAAGCGTTGGTGATTTTGGCTGGGATCAAGGGAATCCGTTTCGTAACATTGGATCAATCCGATGTTGTTCGGCATCCCCTGGTTCGCGAAATTATCAGTGCCTATGAGCGGATGCAGCCCGATACGGGCAAGGCATCAGATTAATTCGGGTGGTTGAGTGAGGATTGAACGGGAGAAGCTCCAGCATGAGTGATATGGCTCAGGAGAAAAAAACGGGAAACGTTCGCAAACAACGTTTCTATGCTGCCGCTCCGCTCATCCTCTGGGTGCTGATAACCGCACTCACAATGTACCTGTTTCCCAGGCAAGGTTTACAACCTTTTCGTGAATTCCGACTGGGCGAAATCAGTCCTGAAGAGATTATAGCCCCCTTCACATTTGACCTGATGAAGAGTGAGAGTGAACTCAAGGTCGAGCGCGAAGAGGCCAGCATGCAGGTCGCTCCGGTATTCGTTCGGAGTGATTCCGTTCATACCATAATGCTCACCCGTCTCCGTGACAGCCTGTCAAAAATACGGGAAGCGGCTGCCTACATCCATGCGTCCGATACTACAGGCGGTCCACTCGGTCCCTATGGACGCGAAGCCCTCAACGAAATCCGTTCTGAGTTCGAGCTGTCGATAAACGACAACGCCTGGCGTTACCTGATAGACAGCACACAAAACGGGGTATTGCCAACTCGTGAAGATCACCTGCGCACAGTCTTGCGCGATCTGTACAGCCGCGGTGTATTGAATGTACCAATAGAACAAATAGAGACCGTGGACGGCAACATTCGAATTATAGACGGATCAGAAGAGCAATCCATTGAGCCTGATCGTCTCTTCGATTACGAATCGGCACACGAAGAAGCCCTCGCGCGTCTGTCAGAGCTGATGGGAGTCGATCTGGTCGCGGACCAGGATTCCACGCTCAAGATTGCCTATGAAATGCTCGGCTCTTTCATCCGGCCCAATTTCGCGTATGATCCCCAAGAAACTGAGCTGCGACGTGAACGTGCCATTGCCCAGGTCCCGATCACCAAGGGCACTGTGTTCCGAAACGAGCGGATCATCGATTCGAACGAGCGCGTGGAGCAGCAACATATGGACAAGCTGCACTCGCTGGAACTTGAGCTCGCGGATATGGCCGGGCGTGATGAAGGTATGTGGCAGATGGTTATGCCGTGGGTAGGAAGGTTCCTGTTTGCCGGATCAATATTCTTCTTCCTCGGCTACTGGCTCTTCCGTTTTCACTATGATATTTACCGGAAATTTAATGAATTGATGCTGATATGGAGTGTGCTGGCTGGTATGATTCTGCTCTATGGAATCCTGTTCTTACGTCATGATATCAACCTGTATCTGTTCCCGGCAGCATTGGGAGCGGTGATTCTGACGATTGCATTCAAAGCACGGATTGCCCTGCTCTATTCAATAATTGTCAGCCTGATCATCGGTGGACTGGCCGGGTACGATCTACAGGCCACACTGCTCATTCTGCTTCCGGCGGCGGTCAGCATTTTTGCGGTATTGAGAGTACGTACCCGACTACATATCATGCGTTCGGGCGCGCTAATCTTTGCTTCTGGATTGCTGGTGCTGCTGATCAGGCACACCATCGCATTACAATTCGAGCAGGAGATACTGTCGGAAATCGGATACATCGCGATTAACGCCGTCAGCACCCCACTAATCGCCCTCGGAATGCTACTGATCATCGAACCGATTTTCAAGGTTACCAGCGATCTGTCGCTGCTGGAACTGGCTGATTTGAACCGGCCACTGCTGAAACGCTTGTCAATGGAGGCACCGGGTACCTATCATCACAGCATCATGGTTGGCAATCTGGCAGAGTCGGCAGCGGAGAAGATTGATGCCAATACCCTGCTGGTTCGTGCGGGAGCCTACTATCACGACATCGGAAAGATGGCGCGCCGAGAATACTTCGTCGAAAATCAACCAGGCAGCGAGAATGTACACGACACTCTCGAACCTGAAGAGTCAGCCAAAATGCTCGCGGATCACGTAATCCGCGGAGTCGAGATCGCTGACAAATTCCGGGTACCGGAAAAAATCAAGGAATTCATCCGCGAACATCATGGCACGAGCCTAATGGTCTACTTCTACGACAAGGCCCTGTCTGTCAGACCGGAAGGTACCGTAGACGCTGAACAATTCAGGTATCCCGGTCCGAAACCCCAATCAAAAGAAACTGGCATTCTGATGCTGGCCGACAGTGCCGAAGCGGCAACGAGAAGCCTTGACGATCCAAGCACCGAGAATATCCAGGAGAAAGTACGTGAAGTAGTTATTAACAAGTATAAAGATGGCGAACTGGACGAGTGCCCGCTGACTATGAATGACCTCGGTCGCAGTATCGAAGCGTTTGTGCCCATTCTCCAGGGAATGCACCATCATCGAATAAGGTATCCCTCTCGCTCAGAGTTGGAAAGTCACCTCAGCAAAGCAAAAACACAGAAGTCGGAATCCGTGACAGCTGAGTCAACGGTCGAGGAGAAATCCTGATGCGAGTGTTCATCGATCTGGACGGATGGCACTTGGAAAATGAGAACAAGCTGATCGAATGGTTGGAAGAGGAAGCCCGCATCGAAAATGTTCGTTCCGACAACCTGCAGTTCGTTCTGGTCGGAGATGATCAGATTGCGGAGCTCAATGAGAAATACCTGCAGCATGATGGCCCGACCGATGTTATCACCTTCAACTACCATGACAGCAATGATACGGACGAAGATGGTCCATGGATCAGTGACGAACCAGCTGTAGAAAGCCTGCTCGAAGATGATCAGGTCGAGGCCGAATCTTCTGCACTGGAGCCAGAGGAATCAGGTAGTACCAATTATGAAGAAGAGTTCCCTGAAGCGGAAATCTATGTTAGCTTACACACTGCTGCCTCACAGGCCGATGAGTACGGGTGTACGGTTACAGAGGAAGTATCGCGCTTGCTCCTGCATGGCATCTTACACGTCGCAGGGGTGTTGGATGATGACACAGCCGCCAAACGCAAAGCCATGAATGATCGTGAAGACGAAGGATTGGCTCGAGCAGGACACAAAACCGGCGTCTTGGCGTGGCAGATTAGTGGTCCGGTGCAAACGAAGGGCAAAACAGTAGGTGGATAGTCAATTATACGGGACTGAGATCGTTGTCTTCATAGCACTGCTCGTCCTGTCAGCGTTCTTTTCCGGTAGCGAAACCGCTTTCTTTTCCCTCTCCAAGGCACAAATCCGAGATATGCGGGAACGGACGGATCTCGGTGCACGCCGAGTTACGCGCCTGCTGGATCGTCCTCGAGATCTGCTGGTTGCCATCCTCATCGGCAACACCGTCGTTAACACCTCTGCGGCAAGTATCGCGGCACTGGTAGTTACCAAAGCAGCTATGGCTGCGGGCATGGATCCACGTTGGGCTCTGCTGGCCCAAATCCTCATCGTAACTTTCCTGCTGATTGTGCTGGTCGAAATATCGCCGAAAGTGTTTGCGCTGAAGAACAATGAACGATGGGCAATGACCCTGTCAGGACCAGTACAACTGGCAGGCCTGATAATGTGGCCGGTCACAAAACTGTTCGTTGCATTGGTTGATTTGCTGGCCCGATTGTTCGGAGTAGAAGCGACACGGATACTGTTCAACGAAGAAGAGCTGCGAACTCTTGCCGAAGTCAGTGAGGAACATGGTGTCCTCGAAGAAGATGAGAGAGAGATGATCCACTCCATCTTCGAGTTCGGTGAAACCGAGGCTGGCGAGATCATGGTGCCACGCATCGATATGGTTGCCGTGCAGAAAGATGAAAAAGTCGAGCAGCTGATTCGGACGATAAGGGAAAAAGGTCACAGCCGCATCCCTGTCTATGATAAGGATGTCGATCATATCGTCGGCATTCTGTACGCCAAAGATCTAATAGGCACAGACAGGAATGGACATGCGGGGAAAGCTGTTAGCGAAGTTATGCGAGACGCATATTTCGTACCCGAGAGCAAACGCATAGCGACGCTGTTAAGAGAGTTTCAGAAAAACAAAATACACATGGCAATCGTTGTGGATGAGTACGGCGGTACTGAGGGTCTGGTCACGATGGAAGATGTGATGGAAGAGATCGTCGGCGAAATCCAGGACGAATTCGATACCGAGGAAGAGCTGCTTCATCGTTTGGATGACGGCGATATCCTCGTGTTAGCTAAAATGGAAGTGTCGGATTTTAACCATGAGATCAACGAGGATGTTGTCCCGAAGGGCGAAGATTTTGATACTTTAGGCGGATTCATTTTTCAACTCGCTGGCGACGTCCCGACTCCGGGTCAAGAGTTTCACCATTCGGGATGGAGTTTCAAAGTAAATGCGGTCGATGGAAATCGAATCCTCTCCCTCCGCGTGCATCCTCCAGCCGACACACAGGTCGAAGGCCAAGACGTTTGAACCAGAATCAGTACCGTTTTGAAACGGACATCCTTCCCCACGTGCGGAAGCCGCAGCGGTATGCCGGACGTGAGCTGCACTGTATCGTTAAACCAGAAGCAGAGCTGCGATTCGCTATCGCTTATCCCGATCTCTATGAGATAGCGATGAGCTCGCTGGCAGTGCAGATTCTCTACCACAGGATCAATATGTCCGATCCCGCGGTAGCTGGGGAACGTGTGTTCCTGCCGCAAGAAGACGCCATCCGTCGGCTGCGCGAAACAGACACCCTGTTACCCACCCTGGAAACCCGCACCCCCCTGAATCAATGCGACATCGTCGGTGTCAGCATCTCATACGAGATGGCTCTACCGGGTATGCTCGAGTTGTTCGACCTGGGTGGCATCCCAATTCACTCCGCTGACCGAGGTGAGAGTGATCCCATCGTCATCGCCGGAGGGCCGGTCGCATTCAACCCGGAACCTTTCGCCGACTTCGTAGACCTGGTCGCGGTAGGAGATGGGGAAGAACAGGTAGTTGAGATCTCACGGCTGGCCTTGACCGCAAAACGCAACCGCCGTCCACGGGCAGAGATCATAGCACGTTTGGCCGAGCTGGATGGAATCTATCGGCCGGGCGCTCATTCACCTATCGAGAGCGAAGACGGCCGCCTGATTGTCGGTGGTGGAAAAATTACACTGGCCCAAGCCTGCCTGGTCAGATCATTGGACGCCAATTTCTATCCCGATAAACCACTGCTTCCGTTGACAGAAGTAACGTTTGACCGAATCAGTCTCGAGGTTATGCGCGGCTGCACTCGAGGTTGCCGATTCTGTCAAGCTGGGACATTGTATCGTCCAGTCAGAGAACGACCGTTCGACGATGTTGTAAACCAGGCCATTGCGAATATCGAGGCAACCGGGCATGATGAGCTGAGCCTGACTTCTCTGTCCACCTCCGATTACAGCCCCTTACCTGACCTGATTGACGCCCTTCAGGAAGAGTTTCGTGGAAAAGGCATATCTCTGGCTTTTCCCTCACTGAGACCGGACTCATTTACCCCGGAGATGGCACGGGCTTTCCCTGGATCACGTAAATCGGGAATCACTTTCGCGCCTGAGGCTGGCACCCAGCGGTTGCGGGATGTGATAAACAAAAATTCCAACGAGTCTGATCTGCTAAGGGCGACGGAGCTGGCATTCAAAGAGGGATATAATTCGGTCAAACTGTACTTCATGATCGGATTGCCCACTGAGACGGAAGCAGATTTGGTTGGCATAGCGAATTTGAGCGCAAAAGTGGCCAGGCTTCGTACCAGCAAACGGCAACGAGTGACGATATCAGTCAGCCCCTTTGCACCTAAACCGCACACGCCATTCGAACGATACACCCAGCCGACCATCAGCGAATTCAAACGCAGGTTGGGAATCCTCCGCCAGCACTTCAGAGGCGTGCAGGCGAGGCTGTCTGGACATGATCCAGAGAGCGCGCTGATCGAGACCACCATCGCACGTGGGGATCGACGCATGATCCCAGTTATCGAACGTGTGTGGAAGGATGGAGGAATACTCGAGGCGTGGCATGACCGTTTCGAGCCAGAGAGATGGTGGCAGGCTTACCGTGATGAACGTCTAGATCCCGCCAAGCTGAACGGTGAACTGGCAGGTGGAGAGATTTTGCCCTGGAGCCACATCAGCAAGGGTGTACATGAACGATTCCATGAACGAGAATGGAAGAAGGCGGGTAAAACACAGATTACTGTCGATTGTCGGGATGGAAAATGTCATGGTTGCGGTCTGGAGAAAATGATCCCCGAAGATGGTAGTGTGTGCAACTTTTACCCGGCTGTCACGATGACCGCTCCCCATCCAGCGGTGGAGACATTAGCTCCGACCGAGGTTGCCGTTGTCGCCAGAGTCCGCTACACTCGTGGAGAGGAGTTGAGATGGTCCGGGCATCTCGATTTCGTCAGATTGTGGGAGCGAATTCTGCGCCGTGCCGAAGTTCCGCTGGCTTACAGCCAGGGTTTCCATCCGCACGCTCGCTTGGGATTCGGTCCGCCATTGCCTGTGGGTCTGGCATCTCAGGCGGAGTACGTGGACATCAGCCTCCACAAGTCAATGGAAGCTGATGACATTCTGAGTGCTATTAACCAGCATGCCCCCGTTGGACTTGAAGCATGTAAAGCAGCGGTTCTGTCAGGACGTCCAAAGGCACTGACCTCTATTGTTCAGCGTGTTATTTATACCTTTCCAACCCCCGACACGGAAAGATTCGAGATCTCTCTGAAAGACTTCCTTGCCCAAGACAAGTTTGAGGTTTCACGCATCAGTAAGGGTAAGAAGAAAACCGTGGATTTGAGGCGATTTGTGCATCATATAAGTCAAGAAAACGGAAACAATATCCTGCACCTGAATGTCATTGACGGAGCAAGCGCCCGTCTGGATGAACTAGGGGCCGCCTGGAACGCTCACCCAGCATTCCTGACCACTGTCACACGAAACGAAATTCTCGCTCAAGGTGATGATACCCTTGTTACGCCGATGGATTTGCTGGACGATATACTCTCCCGTTCCGGGGAGGTAGTAGTATGAAAAAAGAAATCGTTATCAATGCCGCAACAGCTGAAACAAGAATTGTCCTGCTCGAAGATGATAAGCTGGCCATGGTGTTTGTTGAACGACCGGAAAAAGAGCGGAATGTAGGAGATATTTACCTCGGTAAAGTGCGCAAAGTTCTCAACGGAATATCTGCCGCTTTCGTGGATATCGGATGGCAGCAGGATGGGTTTCTGCACTTCAACGACATCAGCACCCTCTATGAAATGCCAGAGGAAGAAAATCGTACCTCGAACGGTAATGGGCGCCGTGGAAACGTTTCCCGCATAAACCTGCAGGCCGGTCAGGAAATAATGGTGCAGGTGACCAAGGAACCGATGGGTGGTAAAGGTCCGCGTGTCACTAACCAACTCTCCCTGCCGGGCCGTTTCGTCGTTCTCGTTCCGAATGAGGACTCGATTGGTGTATCACGCAAGATATCGAACCCTAAAGAGAAACGGCGGCTGAAGAAGATCGCCAAGTCCCTCCAGGATAAGGGCTATGGTTTGATCGTCCGAACCGTGGCGGTGGATAAGGATGAGGTTTCCCTCAGTGAGGATATAGAACGTCTCATTTCGAGTTGGCGACGTATTGAGAACAAGTCACGCACTGCCAAAGCACCCGAACGCCTTTACAAGGAAGTTACGCTCGCCTCCAGTGTGATCCGTGATCTGTTCGGTCCTGAAATCGATAGTCTGATCGTTGACTCAAAATTGCTGTACAAAGAGATCGTTACCTATCTGAAGAGTGTTTCGCCCCAACTGATCGACCGAGTTGAACTGTACAGCGATAGCCTCCCCATCTTCGACCACTACGATGTTGAGACCGAGATTGAAAAAGGGTTACGACGCAGGGTCTGGCTGGAAGGCGGCGGACACATTGTTATCGAACACACCGAAGCGATGGTCACTATTGATGTGAATAGTGGCAGATATGTCGGCAAGAGTAACCACGAAGATAATAGCCTCAAAATAAATCTTCGCGCTGCACGTGAAGTGTCCCGTCAATTGAGACTGAGGGACATCGGCGGCATCATAGCTATCGACTTCATTGACATGCTGGAGGAAAAGAATCGTAAAAAACTCTACGATGAGATGAAGAAGGAATTGAAACGAGATCGCGCCAAGTTGGATGTTGTCCCGGTTGGTGCGTTTGGATTGATGCTGCTGACAAGACAGAGAATCCGCCCAAGTCTCATACAAGAGATGAAAGAGCCGTGCCAAGCCTGTCACGGAACTGGAATGCTAGCCACCCGGGAGACAGTTGTTACCGAACTGGAACGATGGATCGCTCGATACGTATATCACACCCGGAAACGCCGTATCAAAGTTATCGTCCACCCATCCCTGCACAACTATCTCACTGAAGGCGGATTGAAGAGCAGAAACAATAAATTGATGCTGAGAAACAAGTTGTTTATCCGGCTTCTTGGAGATGCAAATCAGCCTCCTACTACCTTTAAAATCATCACTTTACCCGGTGGTGATGATGTAACCGACCAGTATCGACATTAACCGACCAGTATCGACATTAGAAGAAATATGCCTTTCCCGCTCCGGAGGGCTGGATTGTATTATATGAAATAAGTTAGATTGTCCTACACGTTAAGCAAGGCGAACTCTTTAGCCATTGACCACATCTCATGTGACTGATTTCGCAATATTCAGCTCACTCGGATCATGGACTGAAACGGGTCGGAGGAATAGAATGCCCCATCGCCGTGGAAAAGGCAAGCTCAGCGCGAGTATGGAAGACTATCTGGAGACAATTTATTTTCGTGATCTGGAAGGTCATCGGGCAAAAGTGAAGAATATCGCTGACTCTATGGGAGTATCAAAGCCATCGGTGACTGAAGCATTGTCAGTTCTCAGAGAACGCGGACTGGTGCATCATCAGAAATATGGCGATATCGTACTGACTGCTAAAGGAAGACGTGAAGCTGATTATATCTATCGCAAGCACAGGATGTTCAAACGATTGTTCTGTGATGTCCTCGGCGTCCCGGAAGATCAGGGTGAAGAGGATGCCTGCAAGGTGGAACACTTGGTGAGCGACAGTACCGTTGAACGAGTTGATAACTTCCTCGATTTTATGGATAACGGTCAGAAGAACGGGGATTTCAAACTGGATTTTCTGGAATTCCTGCAAACGAAAAGTTGATCAATATTCTGTTGAACATAAAAGGTACGCCGCGAGGCGTACCTTTTCTTGCTCATAGCTAAACGTTCTGCTTACATGGAACGTCCGATAATGCTCGAACGCAGCATCCTGTATCGTATCGCAAGTACCTTGCTCGCCGTTGCGAACTGGATCTGGTTCGTCGCCATGCCAGACATCTCTCTCTCGATGTCCACATTGTTAACGCCGTTAATCATCTCAGCTCGGCTGGTAACGACTTCGGGCTGAAGACGCTCCATCCGGTCACGTCCACCAGCAACGGGGATATGTTCCTGCTGGGTTCTTGACAACTGCATCCGGCGCGTGCTGATAGCCTTACGAAGCTCACCCTCAAACTCTACCCGCTTCGCCCCATAGCCAGGCGTTTCCGAGTTTGCGATATTGGCAGCATAGGTTTTTTGACGGGCGGCGTACGCATCCAGACCCTTGCTCAAGGGCTGCATGGCATCCAGACGTTTGAAGAAGAAATCGTATACACTGTTGCTCATGGGCAGACTCCGGCTGTGTTGAAGTCAACAACCGCAATCCGCATGCCCAGGGGAAACTGATGATGCACGGAGGAAACTGATGATGCACGGAGGAAACTGATGATGCACGTCATCCTGAACGAAGTGAAGGATCTGGTTTTATCACTTTGAAAACAAACAACCTGCAAGATTCTTCACTCGCCTTTCGACAGAGTCAGCAGGTGGTTCAGAATGACTTCTCATCAACAATCTCAAATAGAAAGAGTTCTGCAGGATGATATTGCCACCATCCCGGCAGAACTCTCCGCACAATATAAAGAAATGACGAAAGATTACTTCTTCTTCGCAGCAGCCTTTTTGCGCGGTCCACGACGACGATCTTTCTTCGACTTCTTCATGCCCTGCAATTTGGAATCAAGATCTTCTGAATCGAACATGTATACCATGCTCTCACCTTTACCACTGGAGAAGAAAGCAATATCCAAACGCTTGATAAGCTTGCGAACCTGTTCAACATCCAAGCCCATGCCGTCCGCATACTTGCGGTCACTAATGGTAGCCATGAATAGCTCCTTTTTTGTATCGTGGCTTCAGTAAACTATAGTACATCAAGATCATTGATAATAATATAGTGATTCACTTGTATTGTCAAGACCTTTGAAATATTGCAAGCTCTGAGTGGCAAAGCAGTCGAAATGCAAGAATTTGATAAATTCCATATTCAGGATATTTTAGTCATTCTCAAAAGTATAGCACGATGTGAGTCATTCTGAAAACGTGGACGGAGTCTTTTTACCGTCAACGTTTGAAGAAGATCGAACTACACTACCGTTTGTGACTTGCATAACCACTTGCTAAGCTGGACCTTCTTCATTCCGTTCGGCAAACAGACGCCGAACTTCAATCAGAATGACCTCGATCAAGCCGGACTTTCAGGAACTACCATATCCAGATCAATTTTAGTCCTATGGTGATTACTTCGTGCTTCAAACGGTAATGATCATTGATAGAATCCATTTTTACAATAACTCTCCAGCGCATAATCAGAGACGGAAAATCACAGGAATCTCCCACGCATCTGGATAAGCCAAGGTTCACTATTGCACAGTCCTTTGATAGAGGTATATATATCAAAACACGATAATCTGGAGATCCCAATCAACACAATCGCTCAACTACTTCGGCTACCGCCTGAACGACCGGGACAGCCAACCGGATTGTGGCCTTATGCAATCCCATATCTTAGTGAACACCTTCTGCCACCGATAATTCGTCGTTTCGGAGCAACTTGGGATGTAAAATGGGCCGGATTGAGCCAGTTGCGCGCTGTAACGAAACATAATGGCTGGATTCTGGCAAGTTGGCATGATGCGCTGTTGATGAACATGTATTCATTGAGAGACACGGGAATGATCGCAGTCGTTTCGCTTTCATGGGAAGGTGAAATAATAGCTTCCGCAATGCGCGGACTGGGAATCGATCTGGCTCGGGGATCAAGTGGACATCAGCCAATGCGTGCCATACGCCAGAGTGTACGCCATCTGAGATGCGGAGAAACAATCGGATGGGTCGTCGATGGACCAGAAGGCCCAAGGAGACAGGTGAAACCGGGCATTCTCCATATCGCATCATTATCAAGAAAACCAATCCTACCAATGCATGCCATCGCCCTGAAAAGCTGGAATCTGCCAAGCTGGGATCGTCAGACAATACCCTACCCATTTACCCGGATATGTGTCGGATTCGGCGAACCGATACACGTTCCCCCGGGCATCCGGGGTGCGGAGCAGGATGAATATTCCGATAGATTAGAAAACGCGCTGCTCTCGACAGAAATCGATCTACGACAACAGATGGATTCAGCACCTTGAATGCCGATTCCATCAGCCCCATTCTCAATGATGAATTGAGGGAGTTCATCTCTCACCTGGAGATGGAACGCAGCTACAGCCCGAACACGTTGGAAGCGTATTCACGTGATCTGCTGCGCTACCTACAGCACCTGGCCGATCTGGGCATAAGAGACAGCGATTCGATCAAACGTGACCATCTGAACGCCCACCTGAAACTACTCTCAGACCTTAATCTCGCCGACACCAGCCGGGCACGCT
>CAJVXH010000107.1 GCA_913009835.1 uncultured bacterium | reverse complement strand
AAGCAACTGGATAACCGGATGAGAGCAAGTCGGGATGATCCGCGTTTGCAAGCAAACACGGGCCTGTTTTTTCCTCAGCCCTCAGCCTGATCTTCCAAGACAGTGATATAGGGCAGCTCACGATATTTCTGGGCGTAGTCAAGTCCATACCCGACCACGAACACGTTAGGAATTGTGAAGCCAGAGTAGTCAGCGTTCAAATCAACTTCACGCCGCTCTGGCTTGTCGAGAAGAGTAACAGTCTTGATCATCTCGGGATTACGCTTGAGCAGCAGTTCACGGATCAGTTTCAAGGTGTGTCCGGTGTCGATGATATCGTCGATGAGTAGCACACGTTGATCCTTGATGTCCATTAACAGATCACGTTCGATTTTGATTTTCTTTGTGGATTCGGTCTCGTCTCCATAGCTGGATGCAATCAGGAAGTCTTGCTCATTGATTGCCGCACCCCTTTTGGCGAGTTCACGGAGCAGGTCAGCCATGAAAACATAGCAACCGCGCAGGATTCCGACTGCGACGAGAGGTTTGTCCCCGCCGATATCTTGTAAAATGCGCTCCGCGAGTTGATCAACGCGCTCTCGGATTCGTATTTCAGTGAACAGAGGTTCGGATCTTAGGGTCAGCATATCAAGTCCAGAACTGTGATTGTAACGTTAAAGTAGTGTGGAACGCTAAAAATAGCAGATCAGATCAGTTTTTTCAAGTGATTGTCAATGGTCATTGCAATCGGGGACAAACAGACCTATATTGCAGATAGTGATATTATAATAATCAGTTCTTCGGAGGTTAGAGTGGTAAATCGTAGTGACGTAGCTACAGAAGCCCCTGGAAAATTTCCTACTGTAGCAGGTGAGCCGGATCATCTGAATCCGGAATACCTGATAAAAATGGGGATGCTCGTTGCGGGCATAGCTCACAATATGAACGGTCCTCTCACGGGGATGCTGGGAAACATCGACCTGATGAAGATGATGCATCCCGAGCTGAAAGATACTCTGGAGAAGGTCGGCTCTATCGGCATGCGTCTCCGCGAAGACATTCGAGTGATGATGTCCAAAACTGTGGCCGAAGGACGTCGTACTGCCAGCGAAATGGATATTGCGGATGTGGTGAACACTGAACTCAAATTCTATCAGGCTGATCAACGTCTTAAACATGAAACCAATCTGATTCTGAACATATCTGAAGATATTCCAAAGTTCAAGGCTGTACGTGGCGATTTCTGGCAAGCTTTCAGCGCCCTGCTGACCAACGCGATCGAAGCGATGGGAGATAAGGGCGGTAAAACCCTGATCATCACCCTGGAGCAGCAGGGTGACGAGATTCTATTGATCGTGCAGGACAACGGCATCGGTATGGACTCTGAGACGATGGCGCAAGCATTCGACCCGTTATTCACCACCAAAGAAACAAAACTGGAAGGTAGATATCCCGCTACTCTTGCCATGGGTTTGGGTTTGACTCATGCCAAATTGCTGATGGATGATCTTGGAGTAGCTATCGAGTTGCAATCTGAGCCCAAGAAGGGGACGACTGCCACAATGCGGATTCCATACCAGGAGGTGGAAGCGCTGTACCGGCGTGAAACAAGGTAGGGCGATACTTCCAAGCAGATGACATTGAATCTCAACCCACGTGCTCAAGAGTGGGTTTTACTCTTGATATCTCTTTTATACAATAGCCTGGCGGAAGTAATGACTTTGTCTCCATGAACACCTGCGGTGCTTCACTGGGTATGGAGATTGGAACACACCCTCTTTCAGCGCGTACATTCAGCACCATGGCCACTCACAGATCAGACAAAGAACTAGTCACCTCCACGTTGATCCACCGTCTCGAGCCACTCTCGTTGCGTGCAAAGGTCGTTGTTGAAGGGTTCCTCACCGGGTTACACAGGAGCCCGTATCACGGTTTCTCCGTCGAATTCGCCGAACACCGGATGTATCAACCGGGCGACAACCTGAAATATCTCGACTGGAAAGTGTTTGGACGCACCGACCGTTACTACATCAAACAGTTTCAGGAAGAGACCAATCTCCGCGCGCATATCCTGCTGGACGGATCAGGTTCGATGGGTTTCGGTTCGGGTGATGTGACGAAGATAGATTACGCGCGTTCGTTGGCGGCGGCCCTGGTATATATGCTGCTGATGCAACGTGACGCGGTCGGACTCAGCATTTTCGATGACGATCTCCGCGAAACTCGTCCCGCACGTTCTTCGATGATCTGGCGAAATGAACTGTGGTCAGTGCTGGAGAAGGTGAAGGCTGAAGGTGAAACTCGCACTGGTGATGCGTTGCACCGGGTAGCTGAACGGGTCGGACGCCGAGGCCTGGTCATCCTGATCTCTGATCTGCTGGATGATCCGGAGAAGGTGATGTCGGGTCTGCATCATTTCCGTCATATGGGGCATGAGGTAATTGTCTTCCAGGTGCTGGACGATCGCGAACTGGATTTCGCGTTTGACCGGGAAGCTCGTTTCGAGGAGATGGAGACGAAGCAGTCGATGACCGCCAGTCCGTGGCAGGTTCGCGACGCTTATCAGCGAGAGATGGCTGATTTTCTCGAGCAGATCAAGAGCGGTTGCAGCAGGCATAATGTCCGTCACCACCTTATCACCACTTCCACCCCTCTGGAAGAGGCGTTAGTCTCGTTTCTACTGGCTCGCGGGAGGCACGGGTAATGATATGTCGAGACTTGCGATACTATATGTAGTATCACTATATTATTGATGGAGGGTGGATGAATCAGCGGAAATTGGCTAAGCTGAAGTCGGGGCTATGTGAAAACACGAGTTCATCAGGCACAAGGCTGAATGACGTTCTCAAGACATTAAACGCTGCAGGATTCGACGTTAGACGAGGCGGAAAATCAACACACTACACCGCTCGACACCCAGACCTCAACCATCCCATGTTCGTGAACGGTACTCTGGGATTTGCGGAAAAGGACGGAATTGTGAAAGCTCCATATGTGAAGCGGATATGCACTGCACTGGAGAACATTTCAGAATCGGAGGACGACAATGGCAAAGTCGATTGATTACTACCGAGAACTCGACTATCCGATCTCGCTGAAAAAGGGTGAGCATGGATGGGAAGCCTGGCATCCAGACCTCGGAAAATACACGATGGTCGGGTTGGGCGATTCTCCTGATGAAGCAATCGAGGAATTGAATGATCTGCGTATCGCCGTTATAGAACGTTGGTTGGAAGATGATCAACCAGTTCCAGAGCCCAGAACAGGCGAAGAAGAGTTCAGCGGCAAGTTTCTGGTTCGTATTCCGAAGGGTTTGCACCACCATTTGGTAGAAATGGCCAGATCGGAAGGTTCAAGCCTGAATCAATACATCGTTCATCTACTTTCCAGGTATCAGATACTCGATCAATTATCGAAAGAGTTCGTTCCGACATATTCGGAACGCAAAGCTGGTTGAAACGGGTAGGTTTCGCATTTGCGGGTGTGGGGCATTCAGTCCCACACCTGTTGTCTTTTCTGAACCACTCATTTCTTCAACAATCTCAGACCTCATCATGTAGTAAACGTATTTATAAGTATTTAGCCATAGCTCTTGCTTAGGCATGGTGCTTGCCCTTCAGCAAGCTGAGCGGGGAGAGTGTGACCCTCATGGGTAACGCGAGCCAATAATCACTCGTCCCATGGCAGTGAGCCGGCAGTTACATTCGGAACATCAAGAAACTTCAATATGATATGCGATCAGGAGGAGAGATGAGGGGTCAGGGAAACGCAGGGAAGATGGTGCTCGTGCTGGCTTTATTGGTTTCGTTGGCAACGATGGCTGTCGCGAACGCACCGTACAACTACTATCAGTTCCGCAGTAACAACCTTTTACCGTTGCCCTATGGTCCGGTTGCAAATCCGGGGGCTACTTCAGGATTGTGGACAAACCCGGCTGGGGTAGGCGTTGACGGTTCGAGCGGTGTCATATTCACCAAACCATCGAGTGCTGATGGTTATTCAGACTTTCTCAGTGACGATTTCGGCTGGGGCGTCAACCTGGGTGGACTGGGTGTCGGCGCTGAATATGTTAATGGATCGTTTGAAGCCCGGCGCTATACACTCTCCATGAGTCAAGAAATCATGGAAGGCTTTTATTTCGGCACTGCTTATCACTGGAGCGAAGGCCTGAATGTCCAGAACTCGTACGACGCTTCCATGCTGATCCGTCCGACACCCTGGTTTTCATTTGGGGCGACGGCTATGGATCTGATCGGTGGTGATCGGGGAGCTCCAGGAATGGAGAAGTCGGATGTGGACCCGACCTATCGCGCGGGTATGGCTGTACGTCCATTCGGGCCCTGGTTGACGTTGACCGGCGACGTTACGCTTTCGACGGTTGGTATTGATGGTAGCGCTGTAGACTATGGTCAAGACTTGGACCCGACTTTTACTGCGAGCATCACGCCGTATGATGGCATCACGGTTCGTGGCGGCTATGCGGTTGATAGCGAGATGGTCTTTGCTGGACTTTCGATCTCCCTCGGCAAAAGCGAGGTTGGGAGTTGGAGTGGTTTCGCTAACGATCCCGCAGCGGGACGTCCTGATGATGCTGGTTCAACCTGGTTACGTGCATCGAGCCAGTGGCAGCCGACATTCTGGGATCCATTCAAACCGAAGAAGATCGTCAAGATGAAGCTCAGCGGATATTTCGTGGAAGAGGAGCAGCCGTTCAGCTTCTTTGGGGACCGGAATCCGACCATGATGGCGAAGATCAATCAGCTGGATCAGATCGCCAAGGATGATAACGTCGCCGGTGTGTGGTTGGACGTTGAAGGCCTTGCCGCCCAGTTTGCCGACATGGAAGAGCTTCGCGATGCATTGGTTCGGGTGCAGCGTTCGGGCAAGAAAATCGTCGTTTACAGTGACGATCTAGGCACAGGCAGCTATTACCTGGCCAGTGTTGCAGACGAGATTATCATGCTCCCGACCGGTACTGTTTTCATGCCGGGCTTGCGTGCTGAGATGATGTATTTCCGTCAGTTGGCGGACAAGTTTCATGTTGAGCCGCAAGTGATCAAGATTGAGGAGTACAAGTCAGCGTTCGAATCGTATACCGAGGATCACATGTCAGAACCTGCACGTGAGCAGATGGAGGCTCTCCTCGACGTACTGTGGTCAGAATACCTGGGTACAATCTCAGCTTCCCGCGCTGTGAGTCGTGATGAAGTACAGGGTTGGGTTGATGGTGCGTTACACTCCGGTCGTTCAGCGATGGAGTTGGGCATTGTAGACCAGGTAGCCTACAGTGATGAGGTTGCTGATTTGATCAAGGAAGTCATAGTTGGTGACAAGAAATCAAAAGTAGTCAGCGCCTCTAAGTATTTCGCGATGGAAGGAGTTGATCCAGTCTGGGAAGACATGACTAGCCCGAAAATCGCGGTGATTATCGCTGAAGGTCCAATATACAGCGGCACTAGCGGACGTAGCGGTTGGGGTGGTGACCCGTACATGGGTTCGGAGACTGTGGCCGGGATGATCCGTAGCGCCCGAAAAGACCGCCGGGTCAAGGCGATAGTGTTACGTGTTGACAGCCCGGGGGGATCGTCGGAGGCATCGGACGTAATCGCCCGTGAAGTGAAGTTGACTGTAGACCCTGAGGATGAGGACGCTGAGGCGAAACCGTTCATCGTTTCAATGTCCGGCGTAGCGGCTTCTGGTGGATATTATATCGCCTGCCTCGCTGATACAATTGTCGCCCCACGTACGACGATCACCGGCAGCATCGGCGTAATCGCGGCGACCTTTGGGTATGAAGAAGCGCTTGACAGCCTGGGCATTACTTTTGACCGGGTGATGCGCGGGGAGAACGCTGACATCTTCGCCGCCAACGGGTGGGACGAGGAACAACGTGGAATTATCCGCAAAGAAATTGAGATCGTCTACGATGAATTCACGGCCCTGGTATCTGAAGGTCGTGGGATGACCCAGGACGAAGTCAACGAGATAGGTCGCGGACATATCTGGGCTGGAGAAGACGCCATAGATAATGGCCTGGTTGATCTCGAAGGCGGGTTATACGAATCCATCCGGGTTGCCAAAACGACCATAGGCATGGATGAGGATGACGATGTCGATCTGAAGATTTACATGGCACATAACATGTGGATGCCTCAGAACGAGATGTATGGTCTTGCGGGTCTCATTGTGCCGGAATACATCCAGACTATCCTTGAGAAGGAGGAGGATTTGTCACGGATGAGCGAGGACACGATTCAGATGCGCGCACCGGTTGAGGTCGAATCGGTAGTGCTCGATTGATGTGAACGATCAAATTGTTGGTATTGCCAGCCCCTGTGAGTATTCTCGCGGGGGCTTTGTTATGGATAAGTGTTCCGTACCTTACAGGACAACGTCGCGAAATTGAGGGCAGAGATGATCGTCTACTATAACGGTCAGTACATTGACAAAGATGAGGTTCGGATATCGCCGGATGACCGTGGCTGGTTGTTCGCTGATGGTATTTACGAGGTGGTGCGAGTATACAATGGTTGGCTGTTTCGCATGCAGGCCCATGTGGATCGTCTGAACAATTCTGCCAGCGAAATCGGGTTGCGTATTCCTCGAGATCTCGACTTGACTGATATTTCGGAAAAGCTGTTGAAACGGAACGATCTGTCGGGTGATGCCACGGTCTACATACAGGTAACACGCGGAGTTGCCGCTCGTTCACATCGTTTTCCAGATGCGGGCACAGTTCCGACTGTGTATGTGCTGGCAACCGAATTCAAGGTGAATCCTCACCAGTTCCGTGAAGGGTTCGCGGTGTTGCTGGTGCCGGACACCCGCTGGGCGCGTTGCAATGTGAAGACTATCAACCTATTGCCGAACACTTTGGCATCAGAGGCCGCACATCAGGCCGGAGCTCAAGAAGCCGTGTTTGTCCGTGGTAAACTGATCTCTGAGGGGACGCATACCAGTGTGATAGCGATACGTGACGGCGTCGTCATCACCAGCCCGGTGGATGAGAACATCCTGCCCAGTGTGACCCGTGCGATACTGATGCAGTTGTGTCAGGAACAGGGTATCCCGGTGCATGCGGAAGGTTTGACAGTGCAGGCGTTTCTCCAGTCGGATGAGGCGGTGTTGCTGGGCACGACGACGGAACTCACACCTATCCACACGATAAAGCTATCGGACGAATTGGGTGATCTGGGCGAGGATACCAGGTTCACGACTCCCGGCCCAATCACCAAGTTGTTGCAGGCGGGATATCGCAACCTGATTCAACGGGAATGCAATTAACGGAACAGTTATAAAGGCCTGAACTTTTCTTCACAGCTCTGGTCAGCCGCGCCGGCAAGCCTGCGCGGGCATTAGGTT
This sequence comes from uncultured bacterium, assembly GCA_913009835.1. GTDB lineage: Bacteria > Electryoneota > Electryoneia > Electryoneales > Electryoneaceae > BMS3BBIN04. The sequence continues at coordinate 5,212 of CAJVXH010000107.1, read as the reverse complement.
TTTGACCAGACGGACGAGCCGCGTTTGACGAGCAAACACGGGCCTGTTCTCTCAAGACACAGGACACAGGACACAGGACACAGGACACAGGACACAGGTCAGGCCTTATAATCCATCCGCACGTACTTGAACATCCGCTCGGTGAGCATCATGGATGCGTCTTCAACGCTCAGCGCGTAAATGTAGAGATCGTGCTCATTTCCCTGCTCATCTTCCATATGATTACGCAGCGTGGCTTCCCTTTTGAAACCGATCCCCTTTACCATGTCTACAGCTTCATTGTGTCTGCTGGTCAACTCACAGTAGACTTTGCGGATGCCGTGGTTTTCCGCCATGGTGAGGACTTCGTCCAACAGGACCGTGCCGATACCTGCCCGTCTGAAGTTCGGATGTACGACTTGGGTGATCCGTGCGGTGTGTTTCATCCAGCGTGATGTGCCGGGATACAAAGCGAGTGATCCGAGAATCTCCTGGGTTCCATGCCATGCAACCAGTCTGTGAACAGTTCCATCATCCAGTTGTTGATGGATAAGGCTGGAGTATTGTGGATCGTTCACATCATTGGGAAGCAGCGCCTGTTGTTCTGGGGACAGGGTTTTCAGCATCCCGATGAGGGCATTGACATGTTGATGCTCCAGTGGTTGAATCATCACTGAAAGCAAGTTCTTGCACCGGACAACCTTGGGATAGTCTGTGGTAGTTTTTTCCATGGCGCACCTCCGTGGATTCGGTGAACTGCTCAGTCAGGCCAAGCGTCCGGAGATCGAACCATACTGTGTTGGGCGGTGCCAATTGAAGGCAAGATTTCGGTAGGCGGCGAGCTGAAACTCATCCTTGTTGCAGTGGCTCATCACGCCAATTCCGCCGAACGCGACAGACCCATCCTATAACTAATAAGTTAAGAGAAAATATGGCAACAGGCAATGAATAAATGACAATCTAATAAAATCAACGAGAATCTGTCTCCAAGCTCGATCTTGTACCAATTCAAGGAAATTCATAACCACTAATAACCTATAAACACAAAATATCAGAATCTGATTCCTAATCCCACTCCAATCCACAAGCCACTGAGATCAATCCCGATGTCATACAGTTCAATTCCAGTATCCACATCATTCTCATAGCTGGCAACGTGATATCTGAGTCCGAGATCGATATCGAAGCGTGAGCCAATGAAGAAGCGAAGGCCTGTTTCCAGGTAGAAGCCCATCACTTGTTCGGTCTTCTCGTTCCCAAGTATTACGTCTCCATCTCCCGAGTAGGCGCTTAACTCCCATGTTTCAGTGAATCTGATGTATTCCAGCCCGGTACCAAGGTATAGGGATGTGAAACGGTTTGAAATCTGGTATCTCAATCCTGCGCTGAAGGCTATTTCAGACCAGGTGACTTCGAAGCCAGCGCCAGCATGTACTCCCTCCTTGAATTCAAACAACTCAGCGCTATTCTCCATCTCGAAGGTTCTGAACCGCGCAATGCCGATGAAGTGGTCGGTCATATGTGTTTCCAGAGATATGCCAATGTTGCCCACTGATTTCTGCTGGTATATGTAATCGAAACGATCATCGACGAGGTTGAAAACGCCGATGTTTACATGAACCGCAGACCTTTTATAGCCGGGATTGGAAGAAACTGAATCCTGTTCAGTCGCCTGGGTTGCGTAGGCTGGGACCATCGTAGCCATAATCAGGACGCTGCAAATCAGCCATTTCAATGAGATTGTCTTCATGATTTCCCCGATACTGAGTGTGTGCATACTGCTTCTCCGATCATACTTGATTAAGATATAATAATTCTCAGAAGTTCAGCATGATGAGGGTCATTCTGAAAACGAGGACGGAGTCTTTTTACCGTCCACGTTTGAAGAAGGTCGAATTGACAGATCATCCCTGTGAACCGCCAACAGACGCAGGTCACAGGGGCATGTGTCATGCCGTTTCAGCGGTGGATCACCCCAGACATAAATGTCTGGGGCAAGAAGCGACCCCAGCTGAGTTAACTGGATAACCGGATGCTTGCAAGCGCGGGCCTGATCTTCTTCAGATTCCAGTGCTACCCCCAACCTCGCAGAGTCGGTGCTCAGAATATCCCTTGATTCGGGCTCCATTTGGCCCTACCTTGGAAACGAATAAACTAAGATCGTTTTATAGTATTATCGTTTCCATTTGTGATGGACGTGGAAACCCTGATAATCTGAATGTGGGATTCAGGTGATATTTCAAGGATCGAGATGGCTGGTGATGTAAAGACAGAGTTGGAAAGGCGACAGCAGATATTCGCGGCGGCGGAACCAATCTTCATCCGTTTCGGATATCGCAAGACGACGGTTGAAGAGATCTGCAAGGCGACGCGTATCTCGAAGCGGACCTTCTACAACCTGTTCACAGACAAATTCGATTTGCTGATGCGGATGCATGCCCAGCTCGCGCAGGATCTTACTGACCGTGTCCGTGCGAGCATCCCGGATAACGCGTCCGGTGCGGTGGGTATCTATACTTACCTCGACCTGTTTTTCGAGGTTACCGAGGAGCGCCCCCTGTTTCGGGTGTTGCTGGAGGAGGGCGACTTGATGAAGCAGATGACCGAGATCGCCCCAACCGATGAGCAGTTTTCATCGGTACTTGTCTTGCTGACTGAGATCGTTCAGAGTGGCATCGACAGTGGTGAATTTCGACAGATGGATGCATGGACAGTCACCTGGGTGATTCAAACGATGCTGGATTCGATTCATGTGTTTATGATGGGTAACCCTGCTGCCAGCCAGGCGATAGATATAGATCAGTTCATCGAGGAGATGAAGATGTTCATAGTGAACGGGCTGCTGGCTAAGCAGGATTAGAGCGACCGAAGTAATAGCAACGATAATACGGGGATAGATGATGGACGGGCGAAATACAGGTTGGGGTAAGAGGTTGGCGCGAATGAGTGTGAAGGCGCCTTGGTGGATGCTTGCAGCGGTGTTGTTGCTCACGGTTGCCGGGTTCATGTCGGCGTCCACATTACAGCTTCGGCTCAACTTTGTTGACATGCTTCCGAATGAGCACGAGGAGGTGTTGCGTTACAAGCAGATTGTGGACGAATATGGCGAAGCGGTGATTGTGGTAGCGGTTGAAGGGCCGCGTGATCAAACTGTAGCGTTCGCAGATGCGCTTGAGCCCCGTTTGAAAGCCCTGGATGATGTCTATTTCGTTCAGGGACGTTTGCCGCAGGAGTACATCCTCGACCATGGTTTCGTTTTGCAGAAGCCGAAGGATTTCTCTCGCTCGTTGAAGATGTTCGCTGACCCAAGTCTGGTGGGAACCTTCTCCGGTTACAACGATAATCTTGAGGATGAGTACACAGACGATGAATCCAATTTGCGTGAGGATGAGGTGCCGGTCGCGCGTGGCCTGCTGGGGGTGACCCGCAGTCTGGAGTTGCTCGATCGAATGTTGACGGGGGAAGAGGATGAATCGTCAACTCCGGAAGCTGTGGACGCTCTATTGGCAGGCGATCCCTATGTGTTAAGCCTCGACCGTGAGATGTTGCTCATCATGGTGGTCCCGGAGGAACCACTCTGGGAAGAAACTGAAGCGGTTATGGCGTTGACATATCAGGTCGCAACCGAAGTTGAAGAGCTGTCTGGCGAATACCCTGAGGTGCAAGCCAATTTGACTGGGATGGGTCCGATCGGTGTGGACGAGATGGAATCCGTCGGCACGTATACTCAGCTACTCATGTTGGCGGCCTGGATACTGGTCTACCTGTTACTCGCTCGCAGTTTCCGTAGTTGGGGACTGCCATTGTTGGCGATGTTGCCGTTGGTTGTGGGGATCATCTGGACGTTGGGCCTGATCAGTGTGCTGTTCGGTTCGCTCAATATGATGACGATCATGCTGGGACTTGTGCTCATCGGGCTGGGCATTGACTTTACCCTGCATCTGATCAGCCGTTTCGCCGAGGAGCGTGGCGACAATGCTTCTCTCGAGGACGCTCTAACGCGTATGATTGCTGGAACCGGGACGAGTGTGATTACCGGCACGTTGACAACTTCAGCAGCGTTCTTCGCGTTGATGATCGCCGACACGAAGGGCGTGTTTGAGTTTGGTGCGGCAGCGGGTGTGGGTATGTTGCTGACCTTGTTGGCGGTATTTGTATCCCTGCCACCGTTGCTGGTGATCCGTGAACGGCGCTATGCACGCAAAGGGCGGACGGCACCTCAACCTCCGCGCGCGAATGAGGGTTGGCCAGCGATTGGAGCAATTGCGGTGTTCTCCTGGAAACGTCCGGCAGTGGTCCTTCCGCTCTTCCTGCTGATCGCGGTTGGGTCAATCTGGGCAGCGATGCAGATCAAATTCGAGTATAATTTCCTCGAGCTCGAACCGGCTGGATTGAAATCGATAGAGTTGCAAGCGGAGATCCCGGATCGTTTCGGGATGTCCGATCAATCCGGATGGGTGATTGCTGAGAGTGTGGATGAAGCACGGTCGATGAAGGAGGAGTTTGAAGATTTAACATCTGTCGGCGAGGTCGCCTCGATCAGTGATTACTTGACTGTTCCCTCTCGAATGGAAGTGTATCGACCGCAACTTGAGGAGTTCCGCGCTCAACTGAGCGAGGATCGAAGATATGATTCCAGTTCCCCTGCTGAACTGGCAGATGAGATCACTCGTTTGTGGGACAATCTGGATGCCATGAGCAACCTCGCTTTCATGGGCGGCATTGACCGGGTGTGGCCGGTGATTGACCGTCTCACCGGTTATGACAACGCGACCAACAGCACTGATTCGACGGCGTTGTTGCCACGCCTGCTTCGAACCCTCGAGAACGATCCCAGTGTAGAACGGGTTACCACGGTTGCTGACGCCTGGTTGGGGGAGATGAAACCGACCTTATTCAACATGGCGAATCCGGCCCCGTTGACGGTTCAGGATGTCCCGGAATCCGCAGTGAAATCATTCCTGCCCAAGGACGGATCGGAACGGTATTTGTTGACCATTTCTCCACGTAAAGCGTTATGGGAAAAGGAGGATCTCGACCGTTTCAATCAACAGGCGGCGACTGTCAGCCCGGCAGTTGTCAGTACATCAGAATTGTTCATCTTAGATCGGAAGAGCGTCGTGTAGGGAAAGAGTGTAGATCTCGGTGGTCGCCGTATCATTAAAAAAAAAAACGAAAAGAAAAAAAAGAAGAAGAGCAAAGGTGGAGAGGAAAAGAAAATCAAGAGTGTAGA
>CAJVXH010000106.1 GCA_913009835.1 uncultured bacterium | reverse complement strand
CGAGGGAATTGTCCGTATATAGCGCCGGATTGCTGGAGACTACGCCGTAAGTCGAAGCGACATTGATGATATTGCCCTTGCCCTGCTTGAGCATCACACTGCCAAACTCACGGCACATCCAGAACAGACCGTTCAGGTTGACATCGATAATGCTGCGCCAGGCATCGCTGGGGAAAGTCTCAGCGGTAGTGTCCCAGGCGCCTTTGGCGAGGAAGTGGTGGTTGTTGATCAACACGTCCACCCGGCCATATCGCTCGATCACCGCCTTGCGAAGATCAGCGACAGCGCTTTCGTCGGAAACGTCGCAAATCATCCCCATGCAATCGTCACCGAGAGCACTCGCCGCTGCTGCCGGATCTTTCGGCTCCACATCGACTATGACGACTTTCGCCCCGCGCTCATGGAACGCTTCGCTCAACTTCGTGCCAATTAACCCACAGCCGCCAGTCAGAACAATAACCAGGTCTTGGATATCGAATACGGGATCTGTGTTCATCTTCTATTCTTTCCGTTCTAACGCGATGCCGAGGGCGGTGATCGCCTCGGTTACGCTGGTGAATGTTCCGGTTTCGCCGTTTACAGACGCCATGAAATCGGCAGCCTGATCACGATAGGTATGATCTACTTCCCAACCTTCCGGTGGGATCATGGTTTCACTGCCGCCATCCGCAAATTGCAACTCCAGCTTGCCATTAAGCAGGTCGAGATGAATATTGCCGCCGGTAAAGGAGATGTCCATGGTGCGACGCTGGGGCTTGTGAGCCAGGGACAAGGTTAGTGCGCTGATCGCCCCGGATTCATGAGTCATGATAAAAGCGGAGGCTTCATCCACATCGGTCTCCAACGGATGCAACCTCATCCCCACCCCAGCATGATCCGTGGTCGGCCCCATAAGCCAGATGATAAAATCGAGTTCGTGGATGTTGGTCAGACTCGCGCCGCCGCCGAGATCTTTGCGTGCGGCATAACCCTGTTTATAATCCTCCCACGGGTGCCAGTCGGGGAGATAACCGCCCATGTGAGCGTGCGCCATCAGGGGTTGTCCCAACGGCAGCCCGCTGGCAATCATCTCGCGAATTCTCTGGATCAAGGGGTGATAACGCTGATTGTGCGCGATTCCTACGACTACACCCTTGCTCGCGGCTGCCTCAGCCAACTCAACGCAACCGTCGAGACTGTCCGAGATCGGCTTCTCGATCAGGACATTGCAGCCAGCCTTAATCGCATCCATGCTGAATGGAATATGCAACGAGGTGGGGTTGGCGATGACCACGATATCCGGTTCCTGCGCCAAGGCTTCGGCGTAGTCGGTGTAGGTGTTGTCGGGAGGCAAGGTGTCATCGTCCACCATGGTCGCCTTGCCGGTGCGGAAGACATCCATCGGGGCACAACCGAGGTCACGAAAATGACGGAAATGCCGCCGTCCGATAGAACCGAATCCTACAATTAAACAGCGCATGTTACACTCACTCGCAGATTGATAGGCTATAGGCTATTAGGCTATAGGAAAAGAAAAAACTGAAAAAGAAACGGACTACGTATTCCCTTCAGTTTCCATAGCCTACAGCCTGCCTTTACCACTATCCATTCGTCTGACAAACGTCGCCGGGTTGCCTGTCATCACCACTCCGGGCGGCACACTCTTCCGAACCACTGAGCCCGCGCCGATTACCGACCACGCTCCAACAGTCACCTCCGGAAATATCACCGCTCCCGCGCCAACATATACCCCTTCTTCCAATGTCACCCGCCCCAGAACCGTCGCGTTCGGACCGATGAAACAATATTGGCCCAGGGTTACGTCATGGTTGACATTGCTGCCGAGTAGCAATATGCTGAAATCGCCTATGCTTACATGTGGTCCGATGTCAGCTCCGAGAAGTATCTGGCAGCCTTCACCGACTTGAACTTCATACAGATCCACCCGGGGATCGACAATCGAGTCGAAGCGGGTGAAGCCTTTTTCGCGCAGGCCCGCCGTAACCTTCTGACGGCGGCGCATGGGAATGCCGCTGGTGTTGTTGGCAATCGCACACGGAGGAAAATCACTGGCGCTGATTGCTCGCTCATCCCAGACACGGTGCCCATGCCACCCGTTCTCGATCTTCTCAGCATCCACTTCCAGACAGCCGAGAATGTCGTAAACCGGCTTATCACCTGCCGTATTGATAGCGTTCAACATTTTCAACACATCAGGAGAACCGCAGCCTGCGATCAGCAACGGTGTCCCTCGACCAGTGTGTTCAGGCGTGTTCCCGGTGTCCATGTTCAGCCCCAGATAAACAAGGTAGATTTGGAGGTCAGCACTTCTGCAATGTCCGGATTGGTCTTCCAGTATTCCACAATCTCCTGCAACGGAATCATGTCGCGCCCGTTATTGAGCGCCTCCCAGATGCGCCGGATCATCACCAGATCCAGCGGATCGTCAACCGCGAAACGGATTTCCGGATGAGCCAGCTCCGGCGGCGGGGCTATGCGTTCGATCTGGAACTGGTCGAGGTGCTCCGCGAAGTACAGGGTGACCAGCTCGCTGCGAGTGCGTTCGTCGCCCAAATCATGCGCCTTCTTCAACGCATCCAGCGAAATCACCTCAACGAACGAGGCGATCGGCAGCTTCTCGGTTACGGTGATGTCGTTACCATGCTCGATGTGAGCAGTGATAACTTCGTCCAGATTTTCCCAGTAGATGAAAGGGTTCTCGCTGGTGTTGCGGAGGATGACATCCGCGCCAACACTCTCGGCCGCCATGATCAGCCGGTATTGCACATCACGGCCGGCACCGATCACGTACTGATAACCGTGCTCCTTGGCATACTCGACGAACAGTCCCGCATCCGGCCCTTCGCTGATCGCGAGCACGACCTCATCCAGACGTTTCGCCATCTTCATCTGTTCGAGCAGATGGGTCAGGATGGGACGGTTGCCCACCCGTTGCATCGGCTTGCCGAAAAGGCGGCTCGAATAAGCGCGGCAGGCAATAGCGGCGCAGGTTTTCAATGTAAATCCTTCCGTTGAATCGGTTCATGTTGCAAGATGAGACGTGAAGCGCGTTTTCCCAAGGCGGACTCATAGGTCAGCGGCGTCCCGGAGGGCACATCAGGTATGCGTTTCAGGGCCAGCGAATCTTCGTCCAGCACCTCACCTTCAGCGATGTCACGGGTGGCGACCAGCCATTTCTTATGAGTATTTCGATACGCTTTCTCGTCCTCAGCCAGTTCAAGTTTGCGTGATCCCAGAGCGGTCTCCATCGCGCGAAGCTGGACGACCATCTGCTTGAAAGGTTCCGGATCGAGCGAGGAAAACCAATCGCCGCCTTCTTTCACCCGGTCGAGAGTGAGGTGGACTTCTACCAGATCCGCTCCGGCTGAAACAGCCCAGATCGGGAGTAACGAGGCTTCGTCAGTGCCGCCGTCCACATGGCCAGCGTATCCGACCGGGAGATCGAATTTGACACGCAAGGTCTCGATTCGACGCAGATGCGAATCGCTGAGCTTCGTTGGGTAGGATTGGAAGCCGTGCATCAGGATGATCTGCGGGTCGCCCTCAGAACGCAAGGTCTTGATCGCCTTGGCAGTCTCCGACCACAATGATCCACCGGTCGAGAGCAACACCTGCTTGTTCTTCGCGCCCACTTGGCGTAATAATCCCAGGTTGGATACGTCGGCGTTGTGAATTTTGAAACCGTCCATCCCCAAACGATCTGCACGGTCCAAGCTCTCCAGCCCGAACACGTCGCAGAGGACAAGTAACCCATGCCCATGTGCCCGTTCAACCAGCGAGATCCACGCCTCATCCGGCATCTGCAACTTGTGATACAGCTCGTAATAGGAGAAGCTGGGGATTGCGAGCTCATCCGGTGTGAACATCTGGAACTTGACCGCGTCCGCCTTGGCGTTTGCAGCGGCATCGACAATGGCTAGAGCATCTTCGATGCGGCCATCATGGGCGTTCGCCATCTCAGCGACAACAAAAATTCTATCCAAATTCAACTCGTTCATCAGTTATCCGGCTTTCAAAAGTTTCAACAATTCATCCGTGATCGCTTCAATCCCGGAACGTGGGAATAACTCTTTCGCCTGAGCTGACAGTTTTGTTCGGCGATCGGTATTGAACACCTGCTCCGACTTGCTGTTATCCAAATGGTCAAAAAGTCCCAGGTTTACGACCAGCCCCTTTTGCTCGAGGTACACCGCGTATTCATCCTGGAAATCCACGTAGTTCGCGAGGAAAGTAGGCTTTCCACAACTGAGACTCTCGTATGCGATGTTGCCATAGGTACAGATGATCGCCTTGGCAGATTGCAGCAATGGCGCAATGGAAGGTATGCCCTGAAGGAACTCCAGCCTCGGGAATCGCTGTTCCAATTTGGCTTTGTGTTCCACCGGAAAATGGGGGGACAGCACTATGCTGAATCTGCCAAACTCCTCCAGCGCACGGTCGTAAAACGCCGCCGCCAATCTCTCAGGACCATCCTGAATCGGACCGCCACCGATAACCGCCACGAGATGGCCGGGACGATCAAATGAGCTGTCAGTCACAGTTTCAAAGAATTCGGCAGACACCGGCGCGTACTGGAATCCGACCCGTTTTTCACGAGGCTGCTGACCTTGAATCTGGACGTCTGGAACATGGTCGAGGAAGAGATCGCACTGAACCGGTAATGAGATTCGCAACGAACTCGACACGATCACGAACCGTTGACCGGATTTTCCGATCCGACCGGTGATGTCAGCATCGAGATAACTGGGATCGCCGGGACGGTGCATGCTGTCCAGCACGGCAACTGTTGAAGTTGGTAACTCTGTTGGCGAATGAAAGACCGCAATAGTGGGATCGAGAAAATCAGTGATGAAACGTTTCGCAGAGTCTGAATAATCACCGCAGATACCGAGGTTCAGACCCGGCTGGCGACGGTGGATTGAGTGCAATACATCCAGGCCACGTTTGAGGTGTCCGTTGCCGATTTCCGGCCTGGAGTCGCAGTGATAGACGAGATCAAACTGTGTGCTCACCGAGGCGAATCCCCCTTACACCTTGCCCAACAACTTCAGTGCGCGGCGATATTCCTCCCACTGACCGGTGTCCAGCCAGGCCTTCTCACCAATGGGGAAAACACCCACGCTCCCGCCCTGTTCCAGCACCGCCTCTATCAAGTGGGTCATGTGGAATTCACGATCTGGCGGGATGAGTTCCAGCACTTCCGGTGAGAGAACGTACATGCCGGTGTTGACGATGAAATCGTAGCGCGGTTTTTCGCTGATCTTGGCTAATGAACCGTCCGCGTTCATCTCGCAGACACCGTATGGAACGGTGTGATTCTTCAGCGAACCGACCACTGTCAACTTGTGACCATTGCTCACATGATGATCGTATATGTCCGCATAATCAGCCCGAATCAGCACATCGCAATTGACCACGAAAAACGGTTTTGTCACCCGTCCCTTAATGAATTGCAAAGCACCAGCCGTGCCCAGCGGCTTATCCTCTTCGACCAGTTCGACCTGGCTGTCCAGATCTACACTCTCCAGATAGACACGGATCATCTTCCGCATGTGGTTGACGCTGACATAGAAATGATCCACGCCGTAAGGGCGGAAATCGTCCATGATCACTTCAAGGACTGGTTTGTCGCCAATCGGGACAAGTGGTTTAGGCAGGATACGGGTGAACGGGTCGAGACGTGAACCCTTGCCACCAGCCATGATGACCACATCGCAATCCAGATTGCGGTAGGTCGCCACTGTTTCACGGAGTTTCGCTGACTCGAGATCGTTCCAGGCGATCAGATCGGTGGGTTTTCCCTCGTTGTCAACAATCGGGAGGTGACGGAGTCCACGATCCTCAAGCAAGGCGAGCACTGTGTTTTCAGTCGCTTCGTTCTCGCTCAATGCGGTAGGCTCACGCATCATCACACTGGAAACTGCCCCATCCAGACGGGTGTTGGAGAGAATCGCACGACGCAAGTCGCCGTCAGTCAGTATGCCAGTGAGAACACCGGAATCATTGACCACCAGCACCACGCCGAGGTGGTGCTCGTCCATCGCCTCAATGGCCTGGCGGATGGAAACTGTTTCGGTTACGGTCAAGTCACGCAACACGTCCGGGGAACGATACACCGTCACTCCTCTTGATAGGCTATAGGAAAAGCAGGCTATAGGCTATAGGAAAAGCAGGCTATAGGCTATAGGAACAGCGGGCTATAGGCTATAGGAACAGATAAGACAACCAACCTGCAACACACCCACTGCCTATAATCTAGCGACCACAGTCCACTCAAGCGTTTGCTCCGACTAGAAGACTCGTCAAGTCGGGATCATCTGAAATCAACACCGAGATCCTTCATTGCATTCAGGATGACGTGTGGCTCAGATGACACCCTTCTTGCCCGTGTTGGGAGTTGCCAACGCGGATAATCCACGACATGAATGTCGTGGGCATATCTCACACTGCAACCCAGATAACTACTCTCACACTGCAACCCAGATAACTACTCTCACACGGTGACGCTGTTAATCGCCTGTTTCAAGGTGTCCGCCACCCGCACAATCTGCTCTTCGGTCAACGAATCATACATCGGCAAAGTGATCAGATGATCGGTCACATAGTCCGTCGTCGGCAGATCATGATTCCCGGAGTATATCGAGAACCGGTGAATAGCCGGGTAATGAACGCTGGTCTGAATACCCTTTTCGGCGAGGAAATCACGCACCGCATCCCGTCGAACTTCACCACCACCGTCGAGCACAATCGGCATGATGTAATTCGCCGACCCCTCACTCGTCCCGGCAAATGGGATGATTATCCCGCTCACATCCGCCAGCGCTTTTTCATACAATTTGCGCTTTTGACGACGGTTGCTCAACACATCATCCAGCTTGCTCTCCTGAACCAACGCCAGGGAAGCGCGGATGTCATCTATACGATAATTCCAGCCGGATTCCACCACATCGTAACGGGTGGCGTGACCCTGCGCTCGCTGATATGAGAGGGTGGTCATGCCGTGCGAACGGATCAGTTTCGCTCGTTTGGCCAGAGCATCGTCATCAGTCGTGAGCAGCCCACCTTCCGCACAAGTTATCACCTTGTTCGAGAAGAAGCTGAAGCAGCCGAAGCGGCCCCATGTACCCAACTTACGCCCGTGATAATCAACGTCTATGGTGTGCGCGGCGTCTTCGATCAATACCAGACGGTTCTCGTCCGCGATCTCCACGAAGCGCTCCATCTGGCAGGGGAATCCACCGAAGTGCATCGGAAGGATGGCACGAGTGCGTGGGGTGATTTTTCGCACCACATCATCAGGATCGAGATTCAGGTTCCGTGAGCTGATGATGTCGGCGAATACCGGGGTTGCACCGGTATAACGAACAGCATTAGCGGTAGCGACAAAGGTCAACGAGGGCACGATAACCTCATCACCCGGTTTCAGATCCGCGAGTACACAAGCCATGTGCAGGGCCGCAGTGCAGTTCGTCACCGCAATGACATGCTTAACCCCCAAACGCTGCGCAAAACGCTGCTCCAGCTCGACGGTCTTCTGTCCCATCGAAATCCACTTGGAACGCACTGTCTCCGCGACAGCTTCAGCCTCGCGTTCATCGAAATTGAGATCGAACAGGGGAATATCAAATGCCATCAGATCGCTTCCGGTTTCGTGTTTCGGTACTTGGTCGAGTCCGGATCGGAGATGATGCCATCCTTCAGGATATCGTGGATCTCCTGAATGCCCTCCGGAACACGCTTGCTGATCTTGAATCCCAACCGATCTTTGATTTTACTGAAATCTACTCGATAATCGCGTGGGTCTTCGTTCTTCTCGACGTACTGAATGTCCGCTTCCGGCATAACCTTCAGCATCTCATCGGCCAACATCTTCTTCTGATAATTCTCCGAAGTGTCGCCCACACCGAACACATCACCATTTACAACGTCCCGATCAGCTTTCAGCACACAAATACACGATGCGGCCAGGTCTTCCACGTGACAATATGGACGCCAGAACTGCTCGCCGAAAATCTTCAAGGTCCGACCAAGCGCCAGATCACGGGTGAACTCGTTGACGGTGAGATCGAAGCGCATGCGCGGCGATAGTCCGTAGACGGTCGAGAAACGCAGAGGAGTTGCGATCATCCCACCATCACCACCGGAATTTGCGAACAGATATTTCTCAAATTTTACCTTCAATTCGGCATACAGGGAAATCGGATTCAAGGGAGAGGTCTCGGTGATCAATGAATCGCCCTCCATCTTGCCATAGTTGCTGCAGGTGGAGGCGAATATGAACCGCTCCACATTTCCGGCAGCTTTGGCGGTGTCGAAGAGATATTTGGAAGCGTCCCAGTTGATCGCAGCGGCCAATTCCGGCTGCTGACTGCAGGCTGGATCGCCGACAATCGCGGCGAGATGGACTATGGCGTCGGCACCCTTGACGATCTCGTCAACAAACGCCTTGTCACGTACATCGCCCTTCCTGAAACGGAAATTCGGATGGCTGTACATACTGATGATCGCATCTCCACCGAAGAAGAGAGCGTCCACGCCAAATACCTTGTACCCCTGGTCGAGCAGTTGACGGGCGAGAACTGACCCGATATAACCAGCTACACCGGTAACCAGAACTGTCTTCACAACACCCCCGTAATTTTTGCGCCGCGTCCGGCAATATGACCCGAATGAATTGATGTTAAAAGCTCTGGAATGTACATGACAACAGTGTGAGATGAAACCGAGGTACGGCGTATATCAGGGAGAAATCGAGTTCGGGGAGAGAGGGTATTCAGGCATTATGCCCACGACATTTATGTCGTGGATTATCCGACGGTGAAACGTATGAACATGCCCCTGTGACCCGTGTCTTTTTGCGGTTCGCAGGGACTATCAAACGTCAGTCCTGAGTCCTGAGAAAACAGACATGCGCTCGGTAACCTGTAGATCAACCCTGTTATCGCCTGCGGCGGTAACAGGGGCATGTCCGTCAATCAACTATTATCCGCGTTTGCGAGCAAACACGGGCCTGTGCCTGTGCCTAAGAGGATTATCCGAAGGCAAAAACCGAGTTCCTTCACAAAACCGTTCACCTGTAGATCAACCCTGTTATCGCCTGCGGCGGTAACAGGGGCATGTCCGTCAATCAACTATTATCCGCGTTTGCGAGCAAACACGGGCCTGTGCCTAAGAGGATTATCCGAAGGCAAAAACCGAGTTCCTTCACAAAACCGTTCAGGATGACACACTTTGACACCTACACACATCTAAAACACCGGATACCAACGGAATACGGCTTGCAAGAGAACATCGTCAGAGGTAATTACTTCGCCGACCAGCGGTTCCAACTCACGCTCGATATACCGGACATTGAAGTCCGTCTGGAACTGCTGAAGCAGTTCCAGCTTCACTGCCAATCCGACCTCACGTTGGGTTTCCAGATCACCCGCAAGAAAGGGAATATCAGCACGAATCGCGTTGTCCTCGTGGTCGGAATACTTGATGTCACCACCGAGCACCACGCCCGCCGGATCGTGTCCGTGACGGGAAACTCGCCCGGTCAGAGTCACCGCCGCGCCTCGGGCGATCTGCTGTGTCCAACCGACCACGAGATTGTCGCTGTTCGGTTGCATGGCATAGCCGAGATTCGCACTCAGGTGCGTCGCACGGTTGATCACATACTTGTGAGAATACACATAGGGCCGGATGCGAGCATATTCCACGAACAGTTGGCTGTTCGGGATGTCGAAAACGTCCACAATTTTCACGCCAGTCAGAAACGCCCACTTGTTTGAGTAGTCATCGCTGCCCAGGTCCGCGAAGACGAACTCGTCAAACATAAACTGAAAATGTACCATAGCCCTGTTAAATGCCAGCCAGCGTATATCTCCGCCGACCATCATGTTGTCCGGGTCGCCAGTGAAATGCTCTTGGCCCTGGAGAAAAATCAAGGGATGAACATATTCCCAGTCCAAGCCGCGTTCGCCATAAATCACCCGTTCAAACACTCCGAAACGGAAGGTGCGGTGAACGTTGAACTCCAGACGTTGAGCCGAATACCACTTGTTAGCGAAGATCTCACGGTACGGGCCGAAAGGTAGCTGATACTTGTATTGAATGACACGCGGTTCGGTTTGAAGATGAGCCTGAACGTTGGTATAGGTGATCGGTCCCCAGCTGCCCACAAAGCGGAAGTGAGTGTAGGGGAGGGCATGATCGTTGATCATCAACGCGCCGGTGTTGCCATCTCCCCAACGCTGCCGTCCCTTGCCGAAGTGGACGACCACGTGATCATTCTGGTAGGTGAGTTCCGCCTCGCTGTCGTAAAAGTCCAGCAGATCAGGGCTGCTTCCAGTCGGACCGCTGACATCGTAGGGGTAGCGTACGCTGTCGGCAATTGGCAAATCCTGATCAGTGTGCATGGTGATGTGATTGTCTGCCACAGCGCCAAATGCGCTCCAGCGTCCGCTGCGGAATCTAAGAACGCCGCCATTTCCGACGACCGTGCTTCCAAAGGATGGGTCGCCAACATTTTCCCCCAGACGGTCATAGTATTCCGCCTTGCCCGTGGCATTCATAGCGATCTGCCAGTCCGAATCTTCGCCCTCGAAGTAGAACATGTCCAGCTCGTTCGGATACAACCAGTCTGGACGGTAGTCGATATATTTCCAGAACGACCGATAACCACTGGTTACATCTGACCCGAGGTAGCGCAGTTCATCCTGATATTTGAAGAAAAAGTATTCCAGTTGATCGCGGTCAACCCGAGTCATCTCGTCATGATGTTCAGCAGCAGCCATCAACTGCTTCGCAACGTCGATCCGGGTGTACGGTTTAGTGCCAGGCAGAGGTTTGTCTAGGTAGCCCAGAATGTCAGCGCGTTCGAGAAATGAATACACAGGATTTGATATTCGCACATCCACTGCCTGTGCGGACAAGGTGATAATCGTGAGGGCGATTAGAATCGCGAGTAGAGATTGTGGTTGAGACAGGCGCATGATCCATCCATCGTATCGACAATGTGCAAGAAAGGGCTGTCGGGTAGTTCGTCAGACGCTCTAAAATAGGTCACAGCGACACAAAAACGGCAGAAGTAAAGAGGCAATGTGAGGAACTCAAAGCCACCTCACTGATGGCTCTATGTTTGTATCTTGACGACTACACGACGATCGAGGAGAGGTAGACCTGCCAACGAAATATTCAAAGCACGCCTTGCTCATATTGCTGCGCATGGCAACAGCGACTCTGGCGATACTGGTGATTGTCCCCTACCTGGGAATCAGTTTGCTTGATCCGCTGCAAGCGTTAGCCGGGCAGCAAATTCTTCGCATTGTCCTCATCCCGGTCATATTGCTTCAACTGATGCACTGGCTTTATGCAGAACGAAATATCGAAGTCCTGATCAGTGCCGCAATGGTGTTCATTCTCCTGTTTGAAACCTTGCATTCCTTCCCGCTGCAAGCAGATGAGCCGGACTCTCCCCCGACGATGCGAGTTATCACTCACAATTGCCAGGGTCAGGGTACTGGCGGCTGGTTGTCCTGGATCAATCAGGAAGGCGCTGATCTGGCGTGTATTCAGGAAGTGCCTCCATCCGAAAGGGAGTATATCCAGAGAATCGGAGAGCGACACGGTTTCCACGATCAGCTGATAGTCTACGCAGGAAATACGAGCGCGGGCATAGCACTCTTGAGCCGTTTTCCGTTTGCCTATATCGACTCACTTCTGATACCCGAGCTCGATGATAGCCATCGTTATTTACCAGTGGCAGGCATTCTGGTTGACGGTGATACTGTTGATGTGATCGGTGTACACCTGGCCTCAGCTCGGGGGCGAGCGGAGTTAAATATTGTCGGATCGGCCTGGACAGTTCGCAAGAAACAGGCTGAAATCATCACTGAATGGGTCAGAGAGAATGAAGGACCGTGTATTGTAATCGGTGACTTTAACAGCACTCCGACCGATCGAGTTATGAGGGGACTTCGAGCTGAGCTGGACGACATGTGGGAAGTGAGTGGGAGCGGCTTCGGGGCTACCTGGCCAGCCGGGCTACCATTTCTCCGCATAGATCAGGTTTATACTCGTGGTTTTGCCGGCATGAGTGATCCCGTTTTCAAAGCAATTGCTGCCAGCGATCATCTCGCCCTTTCCATGACCTTGCACGGTGATGATGATTGAAGCTGGAGGTCAGATCTTAAAATCGGATACATCAAGGCACAGCTGGCGCGCCTTCGTCTCCAGGATAACAATGTGTCGTTGCGGTATTGCTACTATTGATGCTATGTTCGCCTTTTCAGAGAATGCTCGCTGTGTTGGACTCGTAAAAATGCGTGCTACGCAAGAGTTCGGCGCTGAACTCCTGATCTACACGTATCATTTCCATCAACGTACCCTGAACTTGGCTTCGCTCATGAGTGATCGCTCACCAGTCACATTTAGTCGCTGTAAGCCTGATGCCAGCGATACCCCGCTCCTGTATATTGCGGCAGTAGTTGTGCTGTTGTCTACTCTGTTAGCACCGCAGACGGCAAACGCTCAATTTGATACTATAGAAACCGGCAGCATTGTCAATGTGACTGTTGTGGGGCATCCCGAATTCTCCCAGACAGTGGTCGTACATGATGACGGTACT
>CAJVXH010000105.1 GCA_913009835.1 uncultured bacterium | reverse complement strand
TGCTGTCTCTATATACGTGTATCCATGTGCTCTGCAACTTTCTCTTCTCTTGTCTTTTCTTTTTCTTTTTTTTTTTTTTTGTCTTTATGTTTTTTTTTTTTTAATGATACGGCGACCACCGAGATCTACACTCTTTCCCTACACGACGCTCTTCCGATCTAATATCACATGTTCGACACCGTGAAGGGGTCGGACTACCTCGGCGACCAGGACGCTATCGAGATGATGGTCCGTGAAGCACCGGAAACCGTCATCGAGATGGAACATTGGGGCTGCCCGTTCAGCCGGACGGCAGAGGGAAAGATCGCCCAGCGTAAGTTTGGCGGTCATACTCTGGAGTTCGGCAAGGAAGCGTCCCTGCGTGCCTGCTATTCGGCGGATTATACGGGTCATGTTCTGCTGCACACGTTGCACGAACAATCCCTGAAGCATGGCGTCAATTTCTACTCCGAGTTCCAGGTGCTGAGCCTGATCTTCCGGGACAACCGGGCGATCGGGGTGGTCGCGTTAGACATTGTTAATGGCGGCCTTCACACCTTTTACGGTCGCGCTGTCATGTTCGGCATGGGTGGTTATGGGCGCGCGTTCAGTATCACCTCGAACGCTCACTCAAATACCGGTGACGGTCTAGCGCTGGTCAGCCGTGTCGGGCTGCCGATTCAGGACATGGAGTTTGTCCAGTTCCACCCGACCGGATTGTGGAAATCTGGCATTCTGGTTACGGAGGGCGCGCGTGGTGAAGGCGGCTACCTCGTCAATGGCGAGGGTCGGCGCTTCATGGAAGATTATGCGCCAACGTTGATGGAACTCGCACCACGCGATATGGTCGCCCGTGCGATGCAGCAGGAAATCGACGAAGGTCGCGGCATTGACGGTATGGACAAGATCCATATTGACGTGACCCATCTCGGCGAAGCTAAGCTCAAGGAACGTCTGCCGCAGATCACCGAGCTGGCGATGAATTTTGCCGGTGTCGATCCGCGCAAGGAGCCGATCCCGATTCAGCCGACTGCGCACTACAGCATGGGCGGTATTCCGGCGAACATGAACTGTCGGGTCACGTATGATGCCAACCGTTCGGAAACGGTCGGTTTCTACGCCGCTGGCGAGTGTTCCTGCATCAGTGTTCACGGTGCCAACCGTCTCGGCACTAACAGCCTGCTGGAAGCGTTGCTCTTCGGACGTCGGGCTGGTAAGCAGATCGTCGAAGACCTGCCAAACCTCGAGTTCCCGAACCTGCCAGATGATTATGAAGACGCCGCACGTCAGGAAGTGGATCATTTCAAGAACGTTACCGGCAAGGAGAAGGTCGGCGCGATCCGTCTCGAGTTGCAGGAATCGATGATGCTCGACTGCGGTGTGTTCCGCTCCAAGAAGCAACTTGTCAACCAGAAGGCGAAGGTGCAGGAGCTGGAAGAACGGTTCAAGCACATCACCGTTGACGACAAGTCTGACCAGTTCAACACGGACTTGCTCGAAGCGATTGAGCTCGGTCACTTGCTTAAGTTCAGCGGTGCGATTGTCGAAGGTGGTTTGGCACGTGAGGAGAGTCGTGGCGGTCATTCACGCACGGACTTCCCGAAACGTGACGATGACAAATTCCTCAAGCACACCTTGGCCTGGCGGAATGGTGCCAAGTGGGATCTGAGCTTTGAGAAGGATGTGATTCTCAAGGGTGTGACCCATCCGGGCTTTGAGCCGATGGAACGGAAGTACTAATGTAGCCCGGGTTCGTGAACCTGGGGAGTGATGAGCGATGAGCTCTGAGCAACACCATAGCGGGACATGGCCGGGGCTTTAGCCCCGGATAAATACCCAGTGTACCCCGGGCTAAAGCCCGGGCCATGACAAGTGTAAAGCACTATCCGTCCAACGAAAGGCGGTGCCGTCATATGGCTAAACGCAGCTTCAAAATTTTCCGGTTCAATCCGGAAACCGATAACAAGCCGAGCTACCAGACCTACGAGGTCGAGTGCGAGAGCTGGTGGACAGTCCTCGACGCACTGAACCAGATCAAGTGGTTTATGGATGGGACGATGACCTATCGTCGTTCCTGCCGTCACGGGATTTGCGGATCGTGCGCGGTGATGATCAACGGTAAGAACGACCTGGCCTGCGAGCTACAGATCCAGACGCTCAAGGGAACGATCAAAATCGATCCATTGCCCGGCTTTGAAATTTACCGTGACCTTTCGGTGAACATGGAACCGTTCTACGCGGCATTGAAACGGGTGAAACCGTGGCTGATCAATGATGATCCGCCGCCGTCCACGGAACGTTACCAGTCGCCTGATGATTTCAAGCTGATGGGTGACAGCATCGCCTGCATTCTGTGTGGGGCATGCACCAGCTCCTGCCCGAGTTTCTGGGCGGACGAACAATACCTCGGGCCGGCAGCATTGCTGAAGGCGTTCCGGTATTCGTTTGATACCCGTGACAAGGGCTTGGCTGATCGTATCGAGGCGTTGGACAACGAGCACGGTCTGTGGCGCTGTCACAAGATCACCAACTGCTACCACGCTTGCCCGAAACACCTCAACCCGACCGAGCAGATCTCGAAGCTGCAACGCCGGATCATTGAAGAGAAGATGTAACGACTAAGTCATGGGCAAAGGGAAGAAAAAGAAAGAGCTAGAGGATTGTTACTACTGTGGTGACAAGTCCCATTCTGAAGAACATTGTATTCCTAGATGTCTATTTGACCACAGTAAACCATACATACCTGTGAAAGTCCCTGGTTGTGAAAAACACAATCAGGGATTTTCTATTCATGATGAGTATTTCTGTCATTTGATGCATCTTAAAATGAACTCAGCTGAAATTGGATCAGAACCGACCGAAAGAATATTTCGTGCTGCAAAACGAAAATCTACTGTTGGATATAAAGTACTTGAACAATCGTTTCAAACCACTATCACTACAACAAGTGGTATCATTTTACCAAATGTCACTGCTATTAAAGCAGACATAAGTAGAATTAATATTGTCTTTGATAAAATAACAAGAGGGCTTCATTTTCATCATTTCGGAGAAAGAACTGAAGATACGCATATATTTAAATTCTTGGGAGACAAATTGTATAATGAAACATTGATCCCATTTACAACTCGTGTTGTATTGCAAGCAAGAAATGTTGAATATCGTTTTATTAAGAGACCTTTCTCAAACACTACATTTTGGTATTATTGGTTATACGAAGATATTTTTGTAACCATGCTAATCAGCAAGAATGAATTAGAAGATGGTAAACCGAAGAGTGAATCATGAGTAAACAATCACCTTGGCTCCGTGTCCCGGCGACGGAGTATGACGGTCACATGGGACACGAGAGCGTCGGTCAGACGGATGCGCTGAACCGCATCTTCGCGGATCTGATCAAACAGTATCCGCCGAAGAAGGGTATCTGTGTGCTCGGCTGCGCGACCGGAAACGGATTCGAGCACATCCCCGATGACAAGATGGTCCGTGTCGTCGGCGTGGACATCAACCTCAATTATCTGCATTTGGTGCGTGAGCGGCACGGCGACCGTCTCCGCTGGCTTGAGCTGCAGTGTCGAGACGTGCTGCGTTGCGAATTCCCCGATCAGGCCTTCGACCACGTTCATGCCGCCCTGTTATTTGAATACACCGATCCGGCTGCGGCGTTGAAGCGGATACGTCCGTGGTTGACGGATGACGGTGTGTTGACAGTCGTTCTCCAACATCGACAGCAGGTTGTTCAAGACGCTGATGATCCCCACTTGCGAGCAAGTGGGGGCAGACATCTGCCTGCCGATCCTGAATCTGATGATGGACGGGTCAGCGAATCACCGTTTGAGGGAGTGAAGATCCTGCACGATGTGATCAACCTGGTCTTGCCAGCCGATTTCATCACGATGACAGAAGAGGTGGGACTGGGATTATTATCAAGCGAACGTGTTTCACTTCCGCAGGGAAAAGCGTTCGAGGTAATGGTGTTTGAGAGATGATGTGTCCTAACAATACAGGCCCGTGTTTGCTCGCAAACGCGGATGAATAACACTTCTTCCTGTTTGATAATCCCTGCGAACCGCAAAGGGACGCGGGTCACAGGGGCATGTGTCATGCCGTTTCAGCGGTGGATCACCCCAGACATAAATGTCTGGGGCAAGAAGCGACCCCAGCTGAGTTAACTGGATAACCGGATGCGAGCAAGCACGGGCCTTCATGTGAGACACCCACTAAGCGCGTGAGTGTCCCTCATCTTTCTTGCCTCTCCCTCGCCCCGGCAGTAGGTTTGAGGATTCAGAAAAGTCACCCCTCGTTTAGAAGGAGAGGCCAACCGTGTTCCGCATCTCATCGTCTATTCAGACCAACGATCCAGAGTTCAAAGCCAACGTTGAGCATCATCATAGGCTCGAGGAAGAATACCTCGAGCTGTTAGCCAAGATCAAGCAGGGTGGTCCGCCGCAACACGTTCAACGTCACAAGGACCGTGGCAAGCTGACCGCACGCGAGCGCATTGACGCGTTAATCGACGAAGAGACGCCATTCCTCGAGTTTTCCGCATTGGCGGCCTATGGCATGTTCAACAATGAAGCTCCGTCGGCGGGAGTGGTTACGGGTGTTGGCGTGGTTCACGGTCAGGAAGTCATCATTGTCGCCAACGATGCAACGGTCAAGGGCGGCACTTACTTTCCATCGACGATCAAGAAGCACCTTCGTGCTCAACAGGTGGCGCTGGAGAACAATCTGCCGTGCGTATATCTCGTTGACAGCGGCGGCATCTTCCTGCCGGAACAGTCAGGCACATTCCCGGATCAGGAGCATTTTGGTCGGATTTTCTATAACCAGGCGCGGTTGAGCCGTTATGGCATTCCCCAGTTCTCCTGCGTGATGGGCAGTTGTACTGCTGGCGGTGCTTATGTCCCGGCGATGAGTGATGAGACGGTGATCGTCAAGGAGCAGGGCACTATTTTCATCGGCGGGCCGCCGTTGGTCAAGGCGGCAACCGGTGTTACGACAACCCCTGAAGAGCTCGGTGGAGCGGATGTACACACCCGCATCTCCGGTGTCTCCGACCATTTTGCGGACAATGACGAGCACGGGCTGAAGATCCTGCGCAACATCATTGAAAATGTTGGCCCACGTCCCAAGTTTGACATCGATCGTTCCACGCCGGAAGACCCGTATTACGATCCGGAAGAGCTCTATGGGGTAGTCCCGGCAGATTTGAAGAAACCGTATGACGTGCGTGAGATAATCGCCCGGATGGTTGACGGGTCAAAATTCCACGAGTTCAAGGCACGTTACGGCAACACTCTGATCTGTGGTTTCGCCCGTGTCATGGGTTATCCGATCGGGATCGTGGCCAATAACGGGGTGTTGTTCAGCGAATCCTCGAAGAAGGGCGCTCACTTTGTGACCCTCTGCGCCAAACGCAAGATCCCCTTGCTCTTCCTGCAAAATATCACCGGCTTCATGGTCGGTGTTGAATATGAGCATGGCGCGATTGCGTCGGATGGGGCGAAGATGGTTCATGCGGTTGCGAATGCGGACGTCCCCAGATTCACCTTGATTGTCGGCGGCAGCTACGGAGCTGGAAATTATGCGATGTGTGGTCGCGGCTATTTCCCACGTCTGCTCTGGATGTGGCCGAACGCTCGCATCTCGGTAATGGGTGGAGAGCAGGCTGCTAATGTGTTGACCCAGGTGAAGCAGGATCAGCTCGCCTCGAAGGGCAAGGATTTGATGACTGACCAGCAGGTTTCCGACTTACAGAAGCCGATTCTGGAGAAGTACGAGCGCGAGGGTCATCCATTTTATGCCACCGCACGCATTTGGGACGATGGTATTCTACCCTTGAGAGATACTCGTACAGCGCTGGCATTAGCCCTGCAAATGAGCCTTAACAAGCCTATTCCAGACATGCAGATGGGAATATTCCGGATGTAATTTTGGGGAAATTCTGTAACCACTTGGTGGGAGGCATAGTCTCGTATATATTAAATGAGATGGTGTGCGTGTGACTGCCAGTTCAAAGAGGTTACGATGAACGATGAATCAGTGATTTTTCCCCGATCAACGCTTGTTTATCTGGCGCTGCTGCTAATAGTGTTGATCTTCAACACTTCCGTGTTTGCACAGGGATATGGTCGTGTTATTTCCCAACCGGATGATCCAGAGAATAATCCGATCCGTCCGTATATGTTCGGCAACTTCGGTTATGGCAATCCATCCGATGAAGCCTACGATCTTGCTTTCGACAATCCGTTCTTCCGTTTTGGCGGTGGATTCGGTCTAATCTTTTACGATTTCGGCGCGGAAGTGATGATCCGTCGCGGAACGCTGGAAGAGACACACCTGGTAGCAGCGGAATATGGCGATGAGGCGTTGCGTTCTTTCTTGCTGTCCACAACCGAAATCCAATTCCGTGTTTATGGGCGACCACATGTTGGCAAGGTTCTGTTTCCTTCAGGCGTGGGGGTTGGCCTGGTGACAATAACCGTCGACCGTGGTTATCCAGGAGTGTTTGATCGTTTCAGCGGTTCTGGATTGTATGTGGGACCGTTTGTCGGGGCAGAGTATCCTATTAACGATATGTTTTCGCTCGGGGCGGAAGTTGAATATGCGATAGGCGAATCGTCTTTCAGCGGATCAGATGTCTGGATCAAACAGCACAGCGAACAGATTGATATGCGAGGTGGATCTTTCCCGGTCACGGAAGATGGATTCTGGGACACTGTGGGTGGAAACAATGAAGACTTCTCTAACGGTGGCTGGATAGTCTCGCTTCGAGCAACAATACTCATCCCAGTATACACTCAACACTAATCGTGGTAGATTTTAAGCTATGGCTGATACCAGAGTATCCCGCGAAACTGCCTTCCTGACAATTGCAGGTGGTCTGGCAACAGTTGTGATGAACCGTCCAGACCGTCGGAACGCATTTACCAGCCAGATGGTGCTTGACCTCACCCTCCTGTTTCAGCAACTCGTGGACAATTCTGATGTTCGCTGCATCATCCTCACTGGTGAGGGCGCCGCATTCAGCGCTGGTGCGGATCTCAACTACATGCGTTCGATCAAGGATGCCGGTGAAGAGGCGAATATCGCGGACGCTAACGCGTTGGCGAACCTGCTGAAACTCATCTACACGCATCCGAAGCCGGTGATCGGCAAAGTCAACGGTCCGGCAATAGGCGGGGGCTTGGGCCTGGTTTCGGCCTGCGACATTGCCATCGGCGTGCGAGGTGCCAAGTTTGCGTTCAGTGAAGTACGGCTAGGGTTGACACCGGCTGTTATCGCCCCGTTTGTGATCCGCGCCATTGGCGAGAAAAACTGTCGGCGATACATGCTAACCGCTGACATGTTCGATGACGAAACGGCGGTGCGGATGGGCTTGCTTGAGAAGTCGGTGGCGGTGGATGATCTGGAGGCTGCTGTGCTCAAGCTGACAGATTCGCTGTTCGCCGTTGCGCCAAACGCCGTCTCAGCGTGTAAGAAATTGATCCGTAAGGTCAGCGAATATCCGCTCGATGAGGTGCAGGAATACACAGCCAAGCTAATCGCTCAGCTTCGTGCTGGCGAAGAGGGTCAGGAAGGGATGACGGCTTTTCTTGAGAAGCGTAATCCAAAATGGCTGACGACACCTCGTGGCGACGACTGATGGAACTCGGGCGTGCGCTTCGACGTGACGGAACAGACTGGGGTTATTCGACCTCCCGGCTCGATGGTGCTGGGTTTTCTCATAGCATCTTGTGTTCATGAAGCATTCGATTTCACACCTTTCGATTCCAGTTTTTATTCTGGCGATTCTCCTCTGCTGGTCATCATCGGCGAACTCTTCAGCTCTTGATGATCGCATTCTGGTTCTCCCCCTGGTTTGCAATCCTGATTTCGAATTGGATGCTGAAGATCTATGGCGGACAGTTTTGCATGGGTACATGGAAGGCACAAGTAATATCGAAGTCATTCCCATGGAAAAAGTAATTGAGGCGATGGAAGGTGACACGCTCCGTTACGATCTGCTGGCTTTCGGTGAGGCGATGGAGTGGGGACAACGGTTGGATGCTGACTTTGTAATCATGGGAGAAGCCCTTGGTACGGAAGTTTCTCTCCAGCGGATGGACCCCTGGACGGGAGAATCATTTGGTCCTTACAGCGCTGAAGACCCCCTGGTTGCTGTCCGCAAGCTAGAAATTGAACGTTGGGTTTATGGTCGAAAACTATTGTCACCACCCACAGATTATCACCCTCCTCAGATAGTCGATGCCAGCGATACGATCACTGCATGGATACATGAAAACGGGGAATATCCACCGGATGCGATAATCTCACTTAAGGGATGTGTTGCAAATGTAGCTGTGACTGTATCACCTGAGGGTGTACCGATAGATATTCGCATTCACCATGTGGATCCCGAGGGGTATGAGTTCGAGAGGGCTATTGCGAAAGCATTGTGGTCTATGAGGTTCGAGCCGGCAATGATTGGGGATAAAGTTGTCCACGGTATGTGGATAAGTACTGTTTACATCTCACCAACGATGTAGTATATACGACGTTTCGCGCACACTCAATACCTTGTACCGTTCCGCAATAACTCTTTTGGATTACTTATTCATGATGCTCCAGACGATGAACGGTTATTGGTGGCACCCGACTCAGTCGAACACCCTCCAACACTGGAAGATCATACACTGCCTGATCGACGATACTGCCATTCGGGTGTGTAATGGCTATCGTATCCCCTTTTGCAGTCTGGTAGAAGAAGTTTTGGGCGGGAGAGTTAACGTATACGTGGTAGGTTTTGTGCTTTTTGTCGAAGGTTACACTTCCTTGACCTGAGTGAATTCGCAGGAAACTATCAGCCGGAAGCTGCCCCTGAAGCGTCATGATTCCAGTCAACTTACCTTGATCACCACCAGGATATGTCAGGTGTTGCAAGGTCAGACCGTTCAGGAGTATAGGCCTCTCAGTCATATTCCAAAGTTGAACCCACTCGGAGTTGAGCATGTTGTTTGGGACTTTGCTGCCGATTCGCGCTTGTTTGCCCTGCGGATTGACCATTGCGGACGCAACTATCAAGTCCGGTAGCGTGGTAGTTTTCCCGGTTTTTGAGCGTGTTTGTGTCTGATTCATATTATCCTCCATCGTCGAACATATATGGTCGCTGACATAAGATCAACTCAACAGGAAAATACGTCAATATACACGATAACCGCAAGGGTAAAATAGAATTATTTAAAGAATCCGAGAAGAATCTATTTATAGTGTTTCTTGAAAAGGATGCCTCATAATAAATCCGGCTTGTCCACACGAATCACTCAAGCCTGTGAGCTGTGAGCTATGAGCAAGAGAAAAGACAGGGTCAGTATGTTGACCGGAGGCTGCATTTGTATTTGTTTTCCGAGCCCCGAGCCCCAAAGGTGAACTGACTTCGCGAACATGAGGCAATAGTTTCGAGCATCACTATAGGCCGAAAGAGTACATGTCTAAATAAGCCAAGATGAGGGTTTGCTCGAATCTATCATGGAAGGAACTATGTTTGAGGACAGTTTACATTCATCTGCATCAGATGTAGTTGAATTTCCTTAAATGAAAATCTCGGAGAATTGGACTGCCATCGCCGTCTCATGCATAGACACTCCTCTTTGTCCCACCGCTACCGGAATCGGACCTCCGAGCAGCACATTGACCACTGTTTCTTCGCAGGCGAAGGTGAGACAGTGTAGAATACCGCGTGCTACTGTCAGAGAAGGTGCTACCAGGATATCAGCCTTTCCTGGCACTTCGCCCTTGGCTTTCTTCTTTTTTGCGGCGCTTGGGTTGATCGCGAGGTCCATGGACAGTGGACCCTGCACATAGCCAGTTTTACAATTGGCGAAAGCCGCGGCGACTTCAGCCTCAAGCATGGTGACCGGCAGTCCTGGATTTGCGACTTCGACGGCAGCCAGGAGAGCTGTCTTGGGGTTGCTGATACCGAGCTTCAAGGCGGCAGATTGCGAGACTTTAATGATCGATTCCAGATCATCGTGCTTTGGTCTGTCGTTTATCATGGTATCTGCCAGCAGCAAGGGGCGCCCCAATCTTTCGGGACAGAGCAGGCTGATGCCGGTCAATGTCGAGTGTCCGGAAGCATGTGTCAGTCGTGCCTCCGCGGAAGGTTCGGGACGCCGCGGATCTGGCAACAGCAGGCACAGGTCCATCCCTCCGCTGGTCAGCAGGTTGCCGAGGACGTTGTCGATATCCTCGGGCAGGTAAGCCTGATGCAGAGTGGCCACATTTTCCAGAGACTGAATTGTTTCATCCGGTCCGATGAGGTGAAGCTCGTAGCGTTTTTTCGCAGCCAGAATGTCCGTCAGTTCGCGTAGTTCGCCAACTGGAGTATCCAATGCGACCGCGATAGCCAGGCGCAGTGTTTTCGATGATGCTCTATTCTCCAGCAGAGCGTCCAGGGTTGCTTGAACACTTGGGGTATTCATCATTGTATCTCCTGCTCATTTGCAATAATTGAAGGCAAGGCAGGGATATTACGTCGCTGAAAATCTGCCAGGCAGACTGCCAGGGCGATGGAAGCCATTTTGTTCATCATGGAGTCACTTCTTGAGACCAGGCTGATGGGGACCTTTGCGCCTGCGATCACACCCATGAATATCGCATCCCCAAATTGGATGAGTGTTTTCGCAATGATATTTCCTTGTTCGAGTGTATGGACCAGTAGAATGTCAGCGTATCCAGCGACTTGATCATTGATACGAGCGTTGAGATCTTCCGGTTTTTTAATAGCGAGGTCGAGGGGCATGGGGCCGGATATGTTGATTTCATCCTTCCAGTGTTCAGCTGCCACAGAGACCAGATCCTGAGCGTCCAGCGTCTCCGGATATTTGTCATTGATACTTTCACCTGAGCCGAACACCGCGATATTGGGTTTGGCTACTCCAACTGCACGCAGCACTCGCACTGCATTCTGAATCACAACCAGTTTCTGTCTTAGATCTGGTGTAGGAATCGTGCCGCCGTCAGTAACGTTCAGCAGCTTTCCATACTTGGGTACATATAGCAATGCGCTGTGGCTTACCAGCTCACGGTCGCGCAGTCCATTGTCGGATTTCAGCAGTGTTTTGAGCAGGATGGAAGTTTTGAGGAAGCCTTTCATCACCACATCCGCTTCACCCGAAGCTGCGAGGTTGGCTGCCTTCAATGCTGATTCCTGGTCACTTTCAGTAGCGATAATATCGAAGCTGTCAGCCGGTACTTTTGCGAGGTCAAGAGCTTTGCGGATGTTTTCCGGATTACCCGTGAGAATGGCGTCTGAGATTCCTTCCTGCTTGCACGCATACATTGCGGCCAGGACATCATCCTCTTCTGCAGCGGCCACGACCACGCTTGATAAACCGTGTGTACGTCCGATCAATTTCGCACGTTCGATAACCTGATGGTGGGATTTCAGGGGCTGATCCAGGAACGGCAGCTCCGCAGGCATTTACACTCCTCCAAATGGCGAATAGCGGGCACTCAAATCTGGGCTTCAATCTAGAGGCAAGATGCATGCTTGTGACGCATTTCGCAAGAGCTCGGGTGTGCCTGGCTGGCGGAGAATAATTGGGAGGTAGAGCTATCTGCTTCGATAATGCTCAAACATTTCAATCTTTTACTTGCCAGCTTGGTTCTTGAGGATGTACAATGGAGAGCTAACAATCTGGAGGATACAGTGAGAAGAATACTTCTGGTTTTACTACCCCTGCTAATTGTGGCCTGTTCATCATCTGAGTCCGGATCATGGCGTGAGAAAGACAACACCAAAGAGGCCTTCCAGATGTCGCAGGATTTCATGAGGGAGCGTCTCACTGATCCGGAATCGGCTACATTTCCTTCAATGCGTTGGAATGATAAGGTCAAGGTTGAACGTGACAGTGATAGTCAACGTTACCAGGTGACCGCCTATGTGGACTCTGAGGACGCGTTTGGTGGGACACTGCGAACAGAATACATCGCGGACCTGGAGCAGGTTAGCAAGGGAGAATGGTTGCTTTACGACATTCAAGTCAACGAGTATTAATGAAAAACAGTTGTGAGCTAAAAGCTGTGAGCATCATGCCCACGACATTGATGTCGTGGATGATCCGCGTTTGCAAGCAAATACGGCTCTGTCAACTGAGATAGGCTACAAGCTGTGGACTGTGGACTGTGGGAAAAGGATAGACAAACATCACTTGCCACGGACTGAAGTCCGTGGCAAGTTGTCTTTCCCATCAGTTCCTATAGCCTATTTCCTATCTGTTCCTATAGCCTATTTCCTATCTGTTCCTATAGCCTATGACCTATCTGTTCCTGTCTTTTCCTCAGGACTCAAGACTCAGGACTCAGGACTGTATTCCCTACTTCATCAGAACGACTTTTTGAATCTGGTTCGTGCCGTTATGGCTAACGCTCAGCAGGTACACTCCGCTGGATAGGGCGGAACCATCTATGGTTACCATGTGTCGCCCGGAACTGAACGTTGACTGTTGTTCGAACACTGTGCGACCGAGGGTGTTGAACACCACGATCGACACTTCGCCCGCTGTAGGCAATGCGAACGGCACGGTCACCGTCGGATTAAATAGATCGGAAGAGCACACGTCTGAACTCCAGTCACACTGATATATCTCGTATGCCGTCTTCTGCTTGAAAAAAAAAAAAAAAAAAAAAAATATGATAACAAATATATGAAAAAAAAAAAAAAAAAACAAAATTCATCGAATAAGAATAATGTGACAGCAGAGAAAACGACTGAGA
>CAJVXH010000104.1 GCA_913009835.1 uncultured bacterium | reverse complement strand
TTTTTTTTTACTGGTACGGCGACCACCGAGATCTACACTCTTTCCCTACACGACGCTCTTCCGATCTGAGCTGCTGGCGTGGAAGTCTACCGTACCCCGGTTGGTGAGGCTCATGTCGCCACTGAAATGGACCGTGTTAACTCTATCATCGGCGGAGAAGGTAACGGTGGCGTAATGCTACCGGGAGTGCATGCAAACCGAGATGCAATGGTCGGTATCGGCCTCATCCTCAGCATGCTCGCCACCCAAAATCAACCACTGAGCGTTTTAGTCAGCCGACTGCCACAGTACACTCTGATCAAACGTAAAACACCAGTCGGCACTCTCACGTTCGAGTCCATTCAGGATTCATTACGACAGGTGTTTACTGACGCACAGAATATCGACACTCGCGACGGGATGCGCATTGATCTGGAGGAATCCTGGATTCACGTTCGCCCCTCCAACACCGAACCCATCGTCCGCATCTTCGCTGAAGCCAAATCTAAACCAGCCGCCCAGGAATTGGCCGAACGTGCTACTATGGCCATTAAAGGAGAACAAGCATGATCGTTTCTACAACAACATTGATCGAAGGACATCCGGTTCGAGATTACCTCGGCGTGGTCAGCGGTGAAGCCATCATGGGCGCGAACATCGTCCGCGATCTCTTCGCTTCCATTACCGACGTCATCGGTGGACGCAGCGGAGCATACGAGGGCAAACTGAAGCAGGCACGGCAGATAGCCATGCGTGAGATGGAAGAAGAAGCCGTCAACATGGGCGCCAACGCAGTTATTGGCGTAGACCTTGATTATGAGGTCGTGCGTGAAGGTATGCTGATGGTCGCCGCATCCGGAACAGCCGTAAGGATATAGCATATGACGAAAAATCCTGAAACCATGACCCTGGGCGAACTGGCTGCCCGTTTCGATCATACCATTCTAAATCCAGGCGCTGGACGCACCGATATTGCCCGCGTTTGTTCAGAAGCCCGTATCTGGAAAACCGCTGCGGTCTGCGTACATCCGATCTGGGTAAAGGATGCACGCGTGGAACTCGTTGAATCAGGGGTGCCAGTATGCACCGTGATAGGATTTCCTCACGGAGCAACTGCCTACCCTGCCCTCGAAGCCGAAACAGTCCGAGCTCTCGAAGACGGAGCCTCTGAGTTCGACATGATGATCCCCTACGGAATTGCACGCTCTGAAGGCTGGAGCTACGTCGAGGATAACGTTCGCGCTGTCCGTGAATCAGCCGGATCACATATTCTCAAGGTGATACTCGAAACCTCAGAGCTTAGTGATCCGGATATTCGTGACGCAGCCAATGCCGCGATCAACGGTGGCGCGGATTATCTCAAAACCTCAACCGGGTTTGCTTCCGGCGGAGCGACGGAAGCAAGCGTTCGTCTGCTGGCTGAAATAGGCGGAACTCGAGCCAATGTGAAGGCTTCAGGCGGGATAAACTCATACTCTAAAACCATGACCATGCTCCGGGCAGGTGCTACCAGGATCGGAACCTCCGCAACAGTCGCAATTCTCGAAGAAGCTCGACAACATTTGAAACGTTAACGCTGGATCTCAGGGAGTGTGTGGTCATGGATAATGTGTTAGCGATGATTCTTGGAGGAGGACGCGGTACCCGGCTTCATCCACTGACAAAAGAACGGTCAAAACCTGCTGTCCCATTGGCTGGGAAATACCGGCTTATCGATATTCCAATCTCAAACTGCCTCAACTCCGGAATAGATCAGATATTTGTCCTCACCCAATTTCTCTCCCAGAGCCTCAATCAACATATCAGTACTACCTATCACTTTGATCCCTACCGTCGCCAAGGATTTATAAGCGTACTGGCGGCCGAACAACAGACCGAAGGGAACGCCACATACGACTGGTACCAGGGCACTGCGGACGCCATCAGAAAGAATATGCGTCATGCTGAGCGCCTGAAATTCCACGAGTTCCTCATCCTGTCTGGGGATCACCTCTATCGTATGGATTACGAACAGATGATAGAGGAACATCGTGAACGTGGGGCCGACATCACCGTCTCGGCCTTGGTGGTCTCAAGAAAAAATGTCTCCGAGCTCGGGGTAATGGACATTGATGATCATGGACACATCGAACGCTTCGTCGAAAAACCTGACGAGCCGAAAATCATCGATTCGCTCGAGATAGGCCCGCGGTTCTTCAAGTTGCGGGACGAACCAGTACAAAAAGGGCTGTTCCTCGCAAACATGGGAGTGTATGTCTTCAACAGAAAAACTCTGCACGACCTCCTGAACAAAAAGGACGATCAAGATTTCGGCAAGGAAATCCTTCCCCACGCGATAGAATCCGGACTCAAGGTTTACGCTCACAAATTCAACGGCTATTGGGAAGACATCGGAACCATACGCGCCTTTTTCGATGCCAATCTCGCATTGACAGACCCTATACCGAAATTTGATTTCTTTGACGAAGTCGACCGTATCTACACCCATGCCCGCTTCCTCCCCCCCATCAAAATCAACGGTGCCAGCTTCGGACGCACCCTGGTGGCCGACGGTTGCATCATCGACCATTGCGACATCTTTCATTCCGTCATCGGTATCCGCAGCTGTATCGGTGTGGGCAGCCGGCTGGAACATGTGATCGTAATGGGCAACGACTACCAGCCAACGGAGGAGAAACAGAAATCCTTCCGTGACAAAAACCTGCCCTACGTCGGCATCGGAAAAAATTGCTACATACGGCAGGCGATAATCGACAAAGACGCGCACGTCGGCGACGGCTGCAAGCTGGTCGGCGGTGACCAACCTGACCAGTCAGGCGAGAACTGGACCCTGCGTGACGGCATCCTCTGCATCCATAAAGGTGCCATCATTCCACATGGGACGGAGCTGATATTTGGATAGAGGATTCACCGATACACGAGACAAACGTACAATCCCCCGCCAGCTCAGCTAACAGGGGATTGTCTTGCGCTAGAACTTCCGTCTACAACTCAATGGCCCCTATTTCACCAGGACAACCTTCTGCATCTCGTTCATTTCACCGGGAACGACTGCCTGGACGAAATAAACACCGCCAGAGAGCTTGCTTCCGTCGAATGTAAGACTATGGTAACCTTCAGTATACCTTGCGTTTGCTAACACTGCTACTTGCTGGCCAAGTACGTTGAATACACTGACCTTCAAGTCCGCAGAACTCGGCATTGATATGGATATGGTTGTTGTGGGGTTAAACGGGTTGGGATAGATTTCACCGATACCAAATTCCACCGGGACATTAGCAGAAACGGTCAAGTCGCCCGTATCTTCCGCGAACTCTTGCGCATCCCAACCGGAAACATCCCACGTGCCGCCATTCATGTTAGCAGCTGAACCCTGCATCTTGCCAAACGCGAAGTAATCGGTTGCAAAAACACTTGCGAACATTCCGAGCTTGACGGTATAGATATATATGCCGCTCGGTGCAAATCCAGGAACATTTTGAACCGGCGAGGCGTTGAGAACCTCGTACGGATCTATCGACAGGTTGTCCACATAAAGCACTGGACCATACAGATTGCCGTTTGGTAGCACAACTTGAGTCCAAGCCTTGTATCCAACTACATGGTCGGTAACATTTGTAATCACTACATCGTACCGGAAATTTCCTCCATTGGGTGGGATAATGATCGGATCGTCCCATGGAGTTACCGCAAGGGTAAGAATCCCATCACCTATATCAAAATACAGCGCACCCATATCAGCGATTGTATAATCAGGGTCAAGTGGACTCAGAGGATCGCCAGCGTCGATACAGGGGGACCCGGAAGCCAGGCGATAATTACCGTTACTCGAGTTGACGAAAACTGGATCCAACCAGATGTTGTTATATACATCGCAGGGATCGCCATTGGCATTGACATCATATTCCATGCCTACCAGGAGGCCAAATCCGTCGAGTTGGACGCCATCGCCTCCGTCATTTTGGGGAGCATCAGGATCCATGTTGTTTCCGTACCAATCAGAATACTCTATGCTCGCTGCAGGTTCACCTGTACTTCTGATACCAAACCCAGTGTTTCCGGCTATGATGCAATTCACAATGACAACATCTGAGCCTGCATTATCAATCCCTCGGCCCGTATTTCCGAAGATGGTACAGTTCTCAACCGTACTAAACGTAAGGTCATCATTGAATTTAATACCATGCATCCCGCTACCTGCAACAATACATTTTTGTATAATAATAGTGTTGTCATCATATGGATCGCCCGCAACATATATTCCGTTACTCACACTATTAGTAACTCTAGTATTTAAAATTGAGCCGTTGTCAACATAAGAGATCTTAATTCCAATATTATTACCATCTAACTCACAACCATCGATTACCACTGAGCCTGTCATCATACTATGTATTTCCATACCAAGTAACATATTGCTTATTGTGCAATGATTTATGTTGTGATAACTTGTGCCCCAAGCCGCCTGCGTATAAACACCAACGCCCTCGCCATCGCTCGTGATGCTACAATTTGCAATTACATGACTACCAGAATTATAATGATCTAAGATCTTAATGCCATAATTGCCATATGACACATCAATATCGCAATTAGTCACATTCACATCGCCTGAAATATAATTATCTATCGCTATATCATTAAAACTGCTGAAAGTAGTATTTGAAATGCTGTTCCCACCATCGCAGTTATAGCAGCGGATACCCGTTGAACAATACTCAAAAATACAATAATCAAAAGTGGATGCTAAGGAACTTGAACTCAGATTTATCATGTTCCAGTCGCCAGGTTGCGGATACGGTTCCAGTGATGTGAAAAGAATATTATCCGTCTCTGTTCCTTCTGCCAGGATTTGTCCATAAATCTCAAATGAATAATAATCAGCGAAGTAAACTTCGACACCAGGCTCAATTATCAATACGTCGCCAACTGGAACGATAATATCATTGATAACCCAGTACGGGTTTCCATCTGGTGACCAAGTACCGAACTGATCACCTTCAACAAGTGTAGTAGCTTGAACTGCGGAGGTGCTAAACAGCGCCAATACCAGCGCGATGGCGAGAATGAAATGATGAGCTCTCATGAGAATTCCCCTTCCCCTGTTGTACTTCTTTATCCCTCTTATGACTCCATGTCTGACGTTCGAATCCCGAACCAAGCATGTTGCTATATCACAAAACAAAGAACTATAAGAATATCATTTCACAATCACTAGAAATATCCAACTTTCCACGATTATTGTTATGAGAATACTCTACCCCCCTCCCTATTGTCAATAGATAAACCGAACTATGTTATTTTTTTCAAGTACTCTGGAGGCATAGGTTGGACTGGGAATTGGCAAGAAGATGTATTATGGATGGAATACCCCTGTGAACATCTTTGGCGGGTCACAGGGGCATGTTACACCGCACCCCGGTTTCACGAAACCGGGCTACATTCATGGCAACGTCGGATCATTCCCAATCCTTCGCGAAAGCGGCCGATAGTTCGTCATCATCCAAACCATTATCAACATGCGAATCCGTGCGGAGGCGATACTCGACGCCCGGCTTGAGAATCACACCACGTTGACCGTGCCCGTCCATCAGCACGCCCAGGGGATCTTCCAAACGAGCATGATGAACCAGCTTTCCGGCACTTTTAACCTTGTGCTTACGAAGCCATTGCCAGTCAATCATACCTTCGTGTTGTTCCTCGTTGACCGTGAAATAGCCGATACTTAGCGAAGTGATGTTGTGGAAGAAATGGGCGCCCTCGGAAGGCTGCACCGCTATGTCTTCAAATCCGGATTCCACGATCACCCGGGCCCCGCTGATGTGTTCCCAGGATACCGGGATACCCAGCCAGGGATCGGTGCTGCCCCATCGTCCCAACCCAATCAACAAGTAAGGACGATCCGCCTGCTCAAGCTTCGTGTTCAACGCCGCAACTTCGGCAGCGGCATCACGAGTGCGTGCGCGATCAAATCCCTCCGCATCCACAAACACGATATCCCTGATGTTGTCCAGACGACCCGAACCCAGCACCTTCGGAGATTGGAGGAGGATGTCGGATTCATCATAGCCTTCCACGTCCAGTTCATCTTGCTCCTGGCTGAGAACCAACGGCCGGAGTTGGAGCAGGACAAACTCCCTGGGGCCATCGGTCACGGAGTAATTGACCGCGAATTCGATCTCTACCTGGCGGCTGACCCCCTGCTCTGACACCTGAAGCAGGGTGCTGAGAATCTCCGGCAATGGAAACAGGTTATGCTTGAGGATCGGCGCAAAGGTTACCAATGGCATTCCTTCACGACTCATCCCATCATAGATTGCACGATTCTCATGCGAATAGACCGATCCGATTGCCTGCAAGGTGTTATCCTTGTGAGCGGCCAGAAGGTCACGCTCTTCCAGAAAAGAATCTCTATCCAGGTCTACATCCGCTTTGGTTGGCAAAAGCAGACATTGAAACTTTTTCTGCGAGTAATTCAGAACATCCTTGATCGTCGCAAACTGGGCTACATGCTGGGGATACTTGGGGCAAAAACGTACACCTTCGCCGCCATCCATCACGTAGCTCCCCAATCCCAGCGCGACATTGGCAATGCCATCACCTGATACTGCCGGCGGTTTCGGATAGAAATTGTGCGAACGGGCCACCCCCGCAAAATCCGGGTAGAAACAATCGTTGTGGGTTATTCCAACCAGTTGCTGTACTATCACCGCCATCTTCTCTTCTTCAAGACGATACGGTGTGGACCGGAAATACGCTCGCGAACGACTGGAAAATGTTGAAGCGTATACCTTCTTGATCGTACCAATCAGGGAGTCCAAACGTTTGTTGAGAATCGAGTGATTGTTGGGCAACATAAAGGTCTCATAGATCCCCGCAAATGGCTGAAACAGACTGTCTTCCAGCAATCCGGAAGATCGCACTGCGAGAGGGTAGTCCATCAATTTTAAAACTTCAGCCAGTTGACGGCGAGTGTCTTCTGGGAACTTTGCCTTCTCAAAACGACCAGCGAGCTCCTTCTCATCTTCACAATCCAATACGAAGTCATCCAAATCATTCATAGTCAGGAACTCTTCGAAAACATCTGTTCCGATAACCACTGTCGCCGGAATGCACATCCGAATACCTTCAAACTTGTCCTGCATGTCAAAACGGTCAATCAGATGAGCCAGAAACGCTAAGCCGCGTGCTTTGCCGCCCATTGAACCACCACCGAGACGTGCGAAGCTCGAACGAGGGTCAAAATTGTGCGGGGTAAAATCAGCGATCAAACCACGAAAACGTTCCATCCGGTATTTGCTTAAGGCGACGATCATTTCTCCGCGTAAAACATCAGGGTCATCATAGTCACCCGCACGAATAGCCTTGAACTGTGCAGCAATGGCAAACTCAGTGCGCGCCTTTAGCCAACTTGAAAAATGGTCCCGGTTTGCGTGGAACATGAGACACTCTTCCGGGACTGTCGATATCATCTCCTGCAATGTCTTCAGATCACTGGCTTTGCCAATGAATTGATCGCTAGGCAAACGGAACTCGAAATCGCCAAAGCTGAAGGAATGCTTCATCACCTTGCGCAGCTTGTTCAATAGCGATGGCGAATCCTTACGAATGAATTCTACCCCAAGTTCATGTGCTCGTACTGCCCATTTGTTATCAAAGGATTGCATCAGGATCGGAAGGTCTTCACGACGCGCGCGTATGCTGTTGACCAGACGAATTCCAGCCTCCGGATCCTTCTTACCTTCACGATTGTATTCGATGTCGGTTATCACACCCAGCATGTTCTTCCGGTACCGGAGATACGTTTCCCAGGCTTCCTCATAGTTAGTACAGAGGAGAATCTTCGGGCGTGCACGCATGCGCAGAATCTTGTTCGCGAGGTTCATGCCCTCCCCCAGCAAAGACTGGCTCTGCTGCATCAGCTCACTATAAATCATTGGCAGATAGGCGGAATAGAAGCGGATGTTATCCTCAACCAGGAGAATGGTCTGTACGCCCATCACCTTGGTATCATGATCAGCATTTAGCCTGTCTTCAACGAATTTCACCATGGCGAGCAGGACTCGAAAATCACCCTGCCAGAGGAAAATGCGGGTGAATAGTTGATCGGTCCCATTACGTATTAAGCGATCATTCTCACGACTGTCGTAAGTGAGCAGAACCAATGGAATGTCAATGCCCTGCTGACGAAGACGCCGTGCAAAATCCTCTACCGGCATGTCACCAATATTCGCAGTGGCAATTATCATGTTGAAATGATTGCCCGAACGCGCTATCTCCAGAGCCTGGGAACCAGTCGGAACACGTGTCAAACTTGGTGCATGATACAAGTTGAGCTGCATGTACTCACTCAGCATCATCTCTTCAATCTGCCCGTCCTGGGCGAGAATGAAGGAGTCATACAGGCTGCTTACCAGGAGGATGTTATTCACACGCCGACGCATTAACTGCTGGAAGTTCGTATAACGAGTGGTCGGATCTGTGAATACGTCCATACCAGCCTGTGTCGGCATTGATGTGCTCTCTTCCATTACCTCACCCTCCCAGTGCACTGCCACAGTTGCATCGCATAAATATATTGATCTCGACTTGATCCCAATGCGTAAAATAACACGGCGCAGGATGAGCATCCATCCCGCGCCGCAATATAATCGTTCATGCAAGACAGATCAGACAACACCCTGATCAAGCATCGTGTCAGCAACCTTCAGGAAACCGGCGATGTTTGCACCGTTGACGTAGTTGCCCGGCGTGCCATACTTCTCGGCCGCGTTGAACGCTGCGTCGTGGATGTCTTTCATGATGCGCTGCAGATGGCCGTCGACTTCTTCACGGGTCCAGCTGAGACGCAAGCTGTTCTGGCTCATCTCGAGACCGGAAACCGCAACACCACCAGCGTTGGCAGCTTTACCCGGACCATAGAGAATCTTTGCATCGATGAACTGGTTCACACCTTCAGGAACCGTCGGCATGTTCGCACCTTCAGAGACGACGTAGACGCCGTTCTTCAGCAGGTTGCCAGCATCCTTGGCATTGATCTCGTTCTGAGTTGCGGATGGGAACGCACAGTCAGCCTTGTTGTCCCAGAGCGGGTTGTAATCAAGGTTCGGATCAACTGGGGTGTAGACGGCGTTCGGATACTTCTCAGCGTATTCAGAGACACGACCACGCTTGACGTTCTTAAGCTCCATCAAGTATGCGAGCTTCGCAGTGTCGATACCCTCGGAATCGTAGATAAAACCGCCGGAGTCGGAGCAGGTCACAGCCTTGGCACCAAACTCGTTCAGCTTTTCGATGGTGTACTGAGCAACATTACCGGAACCAGACACGAGACAGGTCTTGCCTGCATACGTCTCGTTGCGGGTCGCGAGCATGTTCTTGCCAAAGTACACTGAGCCGTAACCGGTTGCTTCCGGACGAATCAAGCTGCCGCCCCAAGCCAGACCCTTACCAGTCAGGACACCGACGAATTCGTTGCGAACGCGCTTGTACTGTCCAAACATGAAGCCGATTTCACGACCACCAACACCGATGTCACCAGCCGGGACGTCAGTGAACTGACCGATGTGACGGCTCAACTCAGTCATGAAGGACTGGCAGAAATGCATCACTTCGTTGTCGCTCTTGCCTTTCGGATCGAAGTCCGAACCACCCTTACCGCCGCCCATCGGGAGCGTGGTAAGACTGTTCTTGAGAACCTGTTCGAAGGCGAGGAACTTGAGAATACCCAGGTTAACTGACGGATGGAAACGAAGTCCGCCCTTGTACGGGCCAATCGAACTGTTCATCTCAATGCGGAATCCGCGGTTGACCTGAACTTCACCCTGATCATCCAGCCATGGAACACGGAACATGATCACACGTTCCGGCTCGACGAGACGTTCAACTATCTTGGCAGCACGATATTCCGGGTGCTTTTCGATCACGAGTCCCAAAGACTCCACAACTTCTTCAACCGCTTGATGGAACTCTGGCTCGGCCGGGTTCTTCGCCTTGACCAAGGCCATGATGGAGTCAACAAATCCTGACATGGGTATAGCTCCTCTTTGAAACGTGAATCCCCGGTCTAGCTGATGCTTCGCTGAGAGGCCATGCGCACCGGCTCACGGGGAACATTTCCCGAATTACAACTTCAATTCGAGCATATTGGAACCGGGAATATAATCGCCAAAATCGAGCCTTTCATACTCAGGACTCCGAGGGACAAACATCGACGAAAAAAACACCATTCTTCGCAAATCATTCGCTTTCAGAAGCCGTTTTTGGAACTTCAGATATATTTTGATTGCTCCACTATTCTCTTGCAGATCCCAAGCAACCCATCGTATCTAAATAATCATTCAGTTTCAACTAATCCAACGAGAGATACTTAATGGGTGCTGCCACAAATATCGGGACAGCTCTGAAAGACGCCGCCGCCGATTACAAGAATGGACTGGTAAACCTCTATCATTGCCCACATGAGATATGGATCGCGTATGCAATAAAAGTGCTGGAAAGCCTGGCATACTTCTCCTCTGTGCTCGTGCTGATGATCTTCCTCACTCAGGATATGGGCCTGTCAGATACTGCCGCTGGGACCGTTTTTGGTCTGTGGTCGGCATCAATGTCCTTCTTCATGCTCTTCGTCGGCTTCATAGCAGACAGCCTGGGCATTAAGAAAGCGCTGATTGTCGGTCTGCTGATCGCGCTGGTCGGACGTCTGTTAATCACTTTCACTACCGACCCCTGGATTGTCTACCCGGGTCTCTTCATCCTCTCGGTCGGCTTCGCCTACATGATCCCGCTGATCGCTGCTGCCGTGAAACTGTTCAGCACCAAAAAAGCTCAGTCATACGCGTTCTCATGGTATTACGTGGTGATGAACATCGGCAGCTTCATCGCCGGCATCAGCCTGGATGGACTTCGTACAACATTCACCGAACCGATTTCATTTGCTTTCCTGGGAATGGATCTGGTCATTCGACCCATACAGATGATTTTTGCCGTCGCGGTGATAGCAACCTTTGTATCACTGGCGCTGGTGACATTCTTCGTACGAAACCGCATCCCGCCTGAAGAATTGGCTAGTGATGATGATTCAGAAGAAGATCGAAAAAAAGCCGCTGATCAGGACAAAGCCCAGCGGGAATCACTGCACAAAAGCGCATTTGAGGTGATGAAGGAGGTGACCCAGCAACGGACCTTCTGGATATTCATAACCTTCATCTTCCTGCTCGTTCTGGTGAAAATGATATTCCAATACAACCATTCTCTCTATCCACTATACATGGAAAGAATCGGACTCGGGGCATGGACCGGTAAGCTGTATTCGATCAACCCACTGATTATCATTTTCCTCGTCCCGGTAATGACGGCGCTTACCCGTCAGATGAAATCGTACAACGTGATCATGCTGGGAAGTGTCGTCTCGGCGGGATCGGTGTTCTTCCTGGGGATCGGCGAAGGCATCATGATGATCGTCATGTTCCAGGTGGTGCTGTCAATCGGCGAAGCGTTATACTCGCCACGGATATACGACTATACCGCCAACATCGCGCCTCCGGGTAAGGAATCCAGCTACATGGCCTATTCAAAAGCGCCCATGTTCTTCGCCAAGGTCGCGGCAGGACCGCTATCCGGAATCTTACTCGCGAATCTCTGCGCGGAAGGCTCTATAGCATCCGAACGCAATACCGAACTGATGTGGATCATCGTCGGTGCCAGCACTATGATCAGCCCGATTATGCTGCTACTCGGACGCCGCTGGCTGGATGTCGAATCACGCAAGAAACGTGGCGAACTCCAGGAGCTGCAATAACCTGCGTCGTAATCCACTCGAACTGAACATACCCCTGTGACCCGCCGTCAGGTGGTTCGCAGGGATAGCCATCACATACAGACCCGCGCTGAGCGGCGACTCATACCTCGTCAAGCGCGGGTTTTCTTTTGGGCTATGTAATCGGTGAATCATTCCCCAGACAGTTATGTCTAGGATCACCAACTCTCCTAACCTTCATCAAATCCCAGACATAAATGTCTGGGGCACATTTTCCTTTTCCATGTATTCCGAGTTTTCCGTGTATTCCGTGGTCATAAAATGTCTCCGGGGAACTACGCTGCCAATCCTCTACCTGTACACGTACCTTTCCTCCTTCTGACGCTACTATAGTGTATCAGGCCCGTGCTTGCTCGCAAGCGCGGCTAAACAGAGGCACCACCATGTCAACCGATCGCGCCGTCAACGCCGCCGGACGTTCTGTCCCCCTCAATGTCAACGGTAAAGCTCAGA
Source organism: uncultured bacterium (assembly GCA_913009835.1). GTDB lineage: Bacteria > Electryoneota > Electryoneia > Electryoneales > Electryoneaceae > BMS3BBIN04. The sequence continues at coordinate 573 of CAJVXH010000104.1, read as the reverse complement.
CCCCGTTCCAGGGCATCGGTAAGTTCCAACCTGCTGGTGACAAGGCCACCTCCCCCATCCGCACCTGCGCAGATTATCCTGCGGACGGCAACAAAGTCGTCGGAAGCCTGCGTGAAGCGTTGGAGATGGTCGGCCTCACCGACGGCATGACAGTCAGCAACCACCACCATTTCCGCAATGGCGACCTGGTGATGAACCACGTTTTCGACGAAGCCGCCGCCATGAACGTGCGCGACCTGATGTGGTTTCCCAGCGCCTCGTTCCCCTGTCACGCACCGTTGATTGACCGTCAGAAGGACGGCACCATCCACCACATCGAAGGTTCGATGAACGGCCCGCTCGGAGCGTACGCATCCCAAGGCAAGATGCGCGGGCTCGGCGTTTTACGCAGTCACGGTGGACGTTGGCAAGCCATCCAGGACGGCGACGTCCCCATCGACGTCGCAATCATCGCCGCACCCACCGCGGACGCGTTTGGCAACTGTACCGGCGACCGTGGCCCATCGGCCTGTGGTCTGCTCGGATTCGCCCTCGCGGATAGAGATCGGAAGAGCACACGTCTGAACTCCAGTC
>CAJVXH010000103.1 GCA_913009835.1 uncultured bacterium | reverse complement strand
CGAGATATATCAGTGTGACTGGAGTTCAGACGTGTGCTCTTCCGATCTACTGACTTATCTGTATAAAAACGTAACTACCAAAAACACCTAATAAATGCTTGAGCAAGACATATGCCAGCACCCGGTTATCCAGTTGTTTCAGCTGAGGATCATCCCAGACATAAATGTCTGGGGCAAGAAGCGACCCCGGCTGAGTTAACTGGATAACCGGATGCCAGCAAGCCCTACAAGGGTGCTTTGCATCTCCCCTACCCGTATTGTTCCACGCGAGCCGCTATCTTCATCTTGCATCCCAACCGACCATGTCGTTTCTTACCGATTGACATATATTGAGTTCCGTTCAATGTGAGATACCTGCCATGACGGCTAAAAAAGCAAAAGAACGATTTCGACTGACGCAGTTCACTCGATGCGCTGGTTGAGCGAGCAAGCTGGGTCCAGCGGTGCTGGATCGAATCTTGCGAGAATTCCCAAAACAACAGCATCAGAACCTTCTGATCGGTCCCAGTGAATCCGATGATGCCGGTGTGTTCAAGGTCAGCGACGATCTCGCTCTCGTGCAGACCCTCGACTTCCTAACGCCCATTGTCGACGATGCCTACGACTACGGACGGATCGCTGCGGCCAACAGCCTTTCGGATGTGTATGCCATGGGCGGGAAACCTGTTACTGCCATGAACATCCTCGCATTCCCGGATGACAAACTGACGGAAGAGGTGCTGGCAGACATCCTTCGCGGAGCGGCAGATATTTGTGCTGAGGCCGGGGTCGCCGTTGTAGGTGGTCACTCGGTTTCTGACCCTGAGTTGAAGTTCGGGCTTTCTGTCACCGGAACTCTTGACCCACGTCAAAAGATTTTCGCCAATTCTGGCGTAGAAATTGGTGATAGACTCATCCTCACCAAACCTCTGGGAACTGGACTGATCTCAAACGCTCTCATGAACAGCGCTGCCAGTGAAGAGCAGATTTCAGCCATGACTGCGGTCATGACCAGATTGAATCGGAATGCTGCTGAAGTTGCCCGGGAATGTGGTGCCAACGCCGCAACTGACATCACCGGCTTCGGCCTGCTGGGGCATGCCTGCAAAATGGCAAAAGCATCAGGAGTTACTATCGAAATCAATGCCTCAAGCCTGCCTGTCATTGAAGGAGCGATGGATATTGCAAAGTCAGGCTCATATTTCAGCGGCGGAGAACGAAGAAATCTGAGCTTCGTGGAACAGGATTTAATCATCCATTCAACGGTTGAGGAATCATACAAACGTCTCGCTACTGATCCTCAAACTTCCGGAGGGTTGCTGGTCTCGTTGCCCGAGGCTCGGGTCGAGGAGTTCTCCCGAAACATGAAGGAACGCGGTGAAAACGCTTGGGACATTGGATTTGCATCTGATCGAGCGGACGTATTAATCGTGCTCGCCTCCTGAGCTCTCGAGAACCTTAATACGGATTATTATTACAATAATTGGATTTGCGAACGTATATTGCTGATATTATAGGAAACTGTTGATGATACATACTCCTCGTATTCTCGTTGCTGAAGACGAAACGGACACCAGATCAGTTCTCGGACAAATGCTCGAGGCGCTGGGTTACGACGCGCTTCTGACAGACAACGGTCGAGCCGCCTTTGACTCGATGGCAGATAATCCACCGGATCTGGTGCTGTCCGATGTAATGATGCCGATCATGGATGGTTTCGAGCTCTGTCAGCGCATCAAGTCAGACCCGACAACGCGTCTCGTTCCGGTAGTACTCCTGACTGGGCTGGGTGGTGTAGAGGATCGAGTGCGCGGAATTGATGCCGGAGCGGATGACTTCATCTCCAAACCTTTCCAGCTTACCGAATTGCACGCTCGAATCCGATCCCTCTTGCGACTCAAACAGTTCACAGATGACCTCGAGCACGCAGAATCAATCATTTTCTCACTCGCCAGGACAGTAGAAGCAAAGGATGCATACACCGAAGACCATTGTAACAGACTGTCTGTCTATTCGGTTATAATCGGGCAACGTCTGGGTCTGGATGAGGAGGATCAACGTGCTCTTCGTCGCGGTGGTATCCTTCATGACATAGGCAAAATATCGATAGCAGATGCTATATTACTGAAACCTGGCCCTCTATCGCAGGAAGAACGCGATATCATGCAGACTCATTCTGTCCGAGGTGAAACTATCTGCAAACCGCTGCGCAGTCTTCACTCCAGCTTGCCAATCATCAGACATCACCATGAAAGGATGGATGGGACCGGTTATCCGGATCATTTGAGTGGGGAAGATATCCCACTGAATGCGCGCATCGTTGCCGCAGTTGACTTCATTGATGCACTGGTAACTGAACGACCTTACCGCGGCCCGCTTCCAATGAAAGAAGCGTTGCGCATGGCTAATGCCGCTGCAGAAGACGGACACCTCGACCCTCAGATCGTAAAACTTGTGGAGGAACTTATTGATGGCCTCGGTCGTGAATGGACTACAGGCAACCAGAAAATGAATGGCTATTAAGCTTCAGCTTATTGCCATCATTTGTTTGACCCCATTAGCTCGGGAGGGAAATCTATGCAAACCGTCTCGCAAGAAAACCACATCAGAACCACCCCTGCAGAGACACAACTCTACGCAATGCTCGACATAGGTAGTAACGCCATGAAACTGGCAATCTGCCAATTCCCTGACCAAACCCCCTGTCAAACAGTTTCCATAACCGAACGAATCACCCGGCTTAACCGAGGACTCGATGAAGAAGGCGTGGTAAATGATCTCGCCATACGTCGCCTCATCGAAGCTGCCGGAGACTTGATTCAAGTAGCCAGGCGAAATGGCGCCAAAATCCTGGGTGCTGTGGGAACCGCCGCTATTCGCAGTACTACCAATAAAATGGAGGTATTGGCCCCATTATTCAACGAGTACGGAATCCGCACCCGAATTCTAAAACCTCGGGAAGAAGCTGCAGCCGGATTCCTAGCCGTTCGCGAACAACAGCGACTTGCAAACCACCTCGTCAACGGAAATCGAAATAGGCCGCTTGTCACTTTCGACCTGGGTGGCAGATCAGCTGAGATGACCTTCGGCAAAGAATCCACACCAGACTCATTCGCCAGCCTTGAATTAGGATCAAGCCAACTTTTCCGCCTCGCTGCTACCAGCGATCCCCCGGTTCCGGCTGAAATTGACCGGATACGATACCTGGTAAGAGAACAACTCAAACATGTTGACCGTCCCCCACGTGACGCTGAAGTGTATCTCATAGGCGCTACAGCGACAACTCTGGCCGGATACGTGCCCATGCTGTTCCCGAAACAGTACGGGCTGGAAAGCCTGGATTATCTGGACCGCGACATCATACGTGAGCTGGTTGGAAAACTCGCCACTATGACCGTCAGCCAACGTAAACAGTTACCTGGAAATCCTGAACGTGCAGACATCATCCTGCACGGCGCTATTGCCTTGGAACAGACATTCAAGTATATGGGATTCCGCCATGCGAAAATATCTGCCGATGGTGTTGCTATTGGTGCGATGATCTCCGAGGTGAACGGGATCCCATTGGATTTCAAACCGGTACACGTTGATCTTCCCGGAACCAATTTCCGACCGTTGACCAAAAAGGATCGGTCTGGAGAAGTGCTGTTTGCGCTTCGTCGCAGTGATGGACGTATCTACCTGCAACGCAAGATCGACTACCCCTCGGGGATATATAGAATCCCCGGCGGGGGCGTGGATATCGGAGAGAATGTTCAGGATGCGTTCTGGCGAGAACTGTACGAAGAGACCAGCGCAGATGATGTGCGCGCCATTCCACTGGCAAGCATCACCTACAGTGGACCGGATGGCCAGTCGCTGCCATTTGAAAGCCGGTTGTACCTGGTTGAAATGGAGGACAGATATCCCATTCCTACAGACAGCGACGAAGGCATCGAGGACTATTCCCCGGTAGCATTGGACAACCTGCATCTGTGGGTGTCCCGACTCCAGGAATTGAAGGGAAGCATGGAAGGATGGGGCGTTTTCCGTGCCGCTGCAATTAGTACCCTGATTGATCGACTGGGGAACTTCCCGGTCTGAGATGTAGCACATCATAAGCAAGAACGTCCCGACAATTGTCGGGACGTTTTACTTTATCGCAAATAAGCAGTGAGAGTCCGTTTACCTCAGCTGGGGTCGCTACATGCCCACGACATTTATGTCGTGGATGATCAAACGTGTGAATGCTATCAAAGCTTGCCCCGACTTGCTCGTCAAGTCGGGATGATCCGCGTTTGCACTCCAAACACGGGCATTTTCTCACGGATTGAAGTCCGTGGCATGCATTTTACTCCCGACTCCAGACTCAGGACTGCTTTATTTCATCAGCGTCACTTTCTGGATGGCGTTTAGCTTGCCCGAGCCAGAGAAGGCCTTGACAAAATACAAGCCGCTGGCAAGACCACTGCCATCGAAGGTGAAGCTATGAACACCTGCGGAAATGGAACCGTTGTGCAGCACGGCAACTTCCTGTCCTTGCACATTGTACACAGTCACCTCCAACTCGCTCGCTTCAGGCAACGACACGCTGAACTTGGTTGCCGGGTTGAACGGGTTCGGGTACGGCGCGCCCAATTCCCACTCCTCGGGCAGTGCAGAAACCGCATCCTGGCTTCCATCATTTGCCACCCAGACACCGTCACTCGCGGTCCAGTAGATTGGATCGTAAGGATTAGCAGGCGGAACAGCAGTTGCGGTACCAATCTTGGTGAAAACAAAGCTGTCCTGACGTTGTGGGATGGGGAATGATCCAACTGCACCGTTAAACACGTAATCTCCTCCCTCCGCCCAAGCCGGAACTTCGAGGGTCATCCCAGTCACATACACGTTCATGAAAGGGGTGTGAGTGAAAGTGAGGCTGGTCAAGGGACCAACGTCGTTCCCGGATGGCGTCCGCGCCCAGGTCCAGAAGTCTATGCCTGGAATTGTCATTGGGAATTCGCTGACGAAACTGGCGTCATACACCACAGTTCCACCGGATGGCGGAATGGTGGTGCTGATCGGGATCAGATCAAGAACCGCATCCGGACCTGGTTCCTGACCAACATAAATCTCCAGGTCATCAATACACACACCAGCATAGTTGGTCCAACCGTCGCTGACAGCACGCCATCCAAACCATACCTGCTGACCGACATAATCGGCCAGACTGTAGGAAACATATTCCCAAGTCTGATGACGCGTCCCGTTATTATTGAAACAGGCCTGGTTATCGTTAGCAAAGACACCATCATCATCAGTGTAACCCTGGTCTGGATAGATCAATTCCCAGGTGTCGCCACCATTTGTAGAAACTTGCAGGTTGTATCCATCACCCCACTGGTCGAAATCGAACCAGTGCCAGTATGCAATATAGGATGATGGGTCAGACAGAGCCCAGGAGGTGGATGTTAACAGCCAGTCATCCATGTTTCCTGAATAAGTGGTGTTCAGGGCCAGATCCCACGCCATCTCACCAGAATATGCGGAACTCGGATCTACTGTTGGTTGTCCGTATTCCCAAGTATTTGTCGCCGTTCCTTCAGTGAACAGGAAACCTTGATCGTTCTCAAAATCAGTGAAATAGTCGGAATCCTGAGGGGGAGGAAGAGCCTCGATCTCGAAGTCGATTACGTTTTCGCCCTCGACTATCACCACGGTATCATAGTAAGTATAATAACCAGCTGTGGTGATCGTTACGTTGACCGATCCCGCATAAACACCTTCAACCGTATACGCTCCACCCGCAGCGGATACGCCTGAACCACTGCCTATGATGACTTCTGCACCAATGATCGGTATACCCGAACCAGCGTCGGTAATCGTTCCGCTAACATTGGCATTCGGGTCCATACGACTGAACTCAATTGCAAGCTCATCATAAGGATAACCTGCGATGCTGCCATTGTAGAGCGCCATCAAACCGACTGTACCATCGGCATTTTGAATACCAATAGTGGAGGAGTTAACAATAAATGCTGGATCCAGGGACATATACTGCATCTTGATTTCGCCATCATCGTAAATGATCAGTTCCGCGGTCATCTGGGGAACAGCCTCACCCTGAGGGTAACGTTCATAATCCAGGTATTCGATCACCAAAGCACTTCGGTCGCCCATGACGATGCTCTCATAGTAGGTATAGCCACCCGCATCACCATTGAAATCGGGGGTGTCCGGGTCCAGATCATCCCAGAACCAGGCGATCATCGGGCCATATTGCGTAGTGGGTATCTCGACGTTGCCCAACGATATATATTGATCGGTGAAGGAAATCAAGCCGTTCGAATGAATCCAGAACTGGCTGTAGCTCTGATCGTAAAACGGGAAGTTGAACCCAATCTGGAATGGGCCAACGTAATTATCGTCATTCATCTGATCGGTGACATCAGTTCCGGTCGCGGTAATATCCATCCACTGATATGTCGGCCCATCAGGTTCTTCGCTATCAAGCCAGCTATAGCCGAGAATATCCGGACCGCCAAAATTGTCTATGACAGGATTCGACGGACTGCCATATCCGAACTCCCTGACCAATGAAATCTGTTCCGCTGTGAGGTGCATTCCTGATTGGTACTGTTCAACGGCCTGATAGTACGATTGCTTCTTTGCATCGTACTCCGCACCTTCGGCTGCCAGAGATAGACCAGCAGCAGACAGCAGGATCATCGCCAATAACGCCCCGGTAACACTTCTCATCTCAAGCTCCTTTTGAACGATAGTCCAAGATTGACTTAGAAACCAAGTTTCCAAGTCGTCTGACATTGGTGCTTAAGCATATTCCGGTGACTAGATCGTCAATAGCAATACAGTCAATGCAACATTACCTATTCCCGGAAATTCCATGCTCTGATCTAGAGTATAGGAGATTTTTGACGTCTCAACAACGGCAATCCAACAATTACACAATAAATGATCTGAGAAATTCTCTCTTGCTCTCCTCATCTACTGGCACTCTGCTCTGTTAAGCAGGACTCCTCAGTAGTACCACCCATTGACAGCTTCATGCCTGCTCTTTACAATGCATACTACTGGATATACGTTGCACCATAACGATTTGCCGGAAGACAGCAACTCAGGCCCAGGAGCCAGGAATGGAAAAGGTAATTCGCGGACATGTCTGGAAATACGGCGACGATGTCAACACCGATGTCATCTTCCCCGGCAAGTACACATACACCATCAACGATCCCCAGGAGATGGGTGATCACGCCATGGAAGACATTGACGCTGAATTCGCCAAGAGAGTTCAACCCGGAGATGTGATCGTCGCCGGAAAAAATTTTGGCTGTGGCTCCAGCCGAGAACAGGCCGCGGTCTGCCTCAAGGTTAAAGGTATCGGCGCGATCATCGCCCCGACTTTCAGCCGCATTTACTTCCGGAACGGTGTCAACACCGGCCTGCCGCTGATAACCTCGAAAGAAGCTCAGGATATGTTTGAAGCGGGCGACGAGATCGAGATTGATTTCGAGGCGGGGATCATCCGTGGGAAAAAAGGCGCGATTGGCTTTCCACCATTCAGCGACTTCGTATTCGGGATCATGAATGCCGGCGGGCTTATCCCCTACACCCGCGAACGCTTGATCAAGGAAGGGAAGATCAAGGCGTGATTCCGAATAACTGTAAGCGATGTGGGTCATTCCGAACGAAGCGTAGCGTAGTGAGGAAGGTCTGGTTTAACCATCAGTTGATAAGTTCGACCTTCTTCAACCGTCACACAGACGACGGTTTCAGAATTACAGCAAGTAAGAATCCTGGGTTTGTCAACACACTGAGGGACACTTTCTCCGAAAGTGTCCCGTATTATTCATAGTCAGAATGAGACTACGATGAAAACACTCGCGTTAACCGATTTCTCCCTGACCCTGGGCAACTGGGGACGAGCGCCCCTCAGCATCAACCAGCAACGGCAAGTCCTGCGCACACTGGCAAATTGGGCAGAAAAAACCGGCGTCGTTGCTCGTGCCGAGCTCTACGCACGACCTGCCCCTCAGCAATCCCTCATCGAGGAATGGATCTCGGAAAAGACGTCACTCGAGCTGACGATTCGTGAGGATCCACGGAGCGACCGCCTCAAGCAGCTCGCCAAAATCGGAGCGACGTCTGTCGTGATCGAGGTTCCGACGTCCGTTCAGACTGCCATCCGACGTTTCCGCCCCAAAGGAATCGACATCGCCGCCCCCTACGCCGCACGTGCCGCCCGTGACACAGTCCTCGCCGGGCTCACACCGGAAATCGCGTTGGTAGATGTCGCCCGGGCGAAGAAATCCGACGTCCTACTCATCGTTGACAAAGTCCTGGAAGCAATACGACCGCACGACGGAATTGTTCGTTGGCGGCTGGTTGACAGCACTGGCTGGGCGGACCCCATCGCCGGATCACGTCTGCCGCGTTCGCTGCCAGCGTGGATTCGTGGTCTGCACAGCAAATTCGGGATAGCCTGCGAATCCATAACAGTTCAGTGTGCTGACACGCTCGGTTTCGCCAATGCGAACACCGTTGCTGGCGCCGCCGCCGGAGCTTCCACAGCAACTTCTCTTTTCGGGCTAGGCATGAGCTGCGGCTGGGGAGCAACCGAGGTCATCCTCGCTCACATGTTGGACAAAGACGCGAACACCAAACGCCTGATGGGGCTGCGAAACGTTCTGATCTCCGAGGACATGGTGCCCCTGCGCGCTTGCGAGCAGGGATCCGCCACAGGTTCAGCTCCACGTGACAGCCACCGCCCCGTTTCCGGACCAAATGCCTGGCAATTCCCCGGTGGTGCCGCTCCGGAAAAACCATCGGATGAACTACTCGACGCCCACTTCCCCATTCCGCCGAAAACTCTGTCTCGCCACGATCCGGAACCACTCCTGACCGCTCTCTCCGGGCACGCTGGCCTGTTACACCTGATGCACCGTCAATGGCCGGAACAGCATTTTCAGAGCGAGGATGGACGCCCACTGGAAATCAGCAACGCGTTTCAGGCTGAATTCGCCGAGGGCAGGCAGATACCAGTGAGTTGGACAGAGCTCATGCCAAAGGTGATTGCTTCAGGAGTTGTTGATTCTGGAAGCGTTGATAGTTGAGATGAAGAGTTCTTGCCCGTGTTGAGACAGACAGGCCCGTGTTTGCTCGCAAACGCGGATTATCAGTGGGCGATATGCCCCTGTGACCCGCAGTCTTTTGGGCGGCTCGCAGGGGTAGTTGATGTCGATGAACGAGGAGGGTGTCATTCTGAGCGAAGCGAAGAATCTAGTTGATATGCACGAAGATAACAGTATGTGAAATGAAAAAGAGTGCTTCTTGGTTTGCGATAAATTCCTCGCGCGCCCACACATACTTCCACGCACGATTTTGCTCGATACTCGTCAACCAGATCCTTCACTTCGTTCAGGATGACGTCTATCAACCTCATAGATCAGACGAAATACCGTCAACCCATCCCCGCGAGATCATCAGGTCATTGAGTTGATTCAAAGCCTGTTCGACACCGGTCTGATTCCAGTGTGTGTCTGTCGGATGGTAGGGAAACACTTCGGATGACCGGAATAATTCATACAGGCTGATTGTGGGCACGTTCCGACGTTCCAATTCAGCGCACAGTCGCGGGACAAACATGTCGTAAGGCACATCGGTCACCCGTTCAGCCGCAATCGAGATCTTGTTCGGAACCGGAAGGAATATCAACCGCAGATTGAAACGGTTGAGAACCTCAGATTGTACCTTTTCCAGTGTTTCGGCGATGGCTTGAACTGTTTCGTCCGAGTGAGGATAGAAGTAGCTGTGCTCACTGTCATCAATTGTGTCTTCATAGAACAGCATGACCGGATCATTATCGTAGACAGTGATCATACCCGGCATTATATCAAATACACGGTAACGCATCGTGTTGTAGAATTCAGTCATCCCAACGGTTGCGGGGCTGTTCTGTAGTAGATATTGATAGTTTAGCTCAGCTGATTCAAACCAGCGATAACGGATAGTCTGCAACAGATCGACCAACCCAGCAGTCCCCCGATTTTCTGCTACTCCTGAATTCAAATCCGGTCGTGACACCGATTCAAGCGCGTATTTGCTGTCCGAATAGTTGCGGACGAGATTGCGTTCGATGCACTCGACGAGTAACACTCTTGTTGTGTCCGACCACCTCACGCCCGCGCCTTCCAGTTGAGAGATTACGCGCTGCGGATACCCTTTCCCTCCGGGCGACCAGAGGTTGACAGCATGGTGCCCCGTCACCCCGCTCAGTTGCTCGGCAAACATCGGCCCGCCACGGTGCCAGCGAAAAAAACTGTCACCAATCAGCAGAATGTCAGCGTCAGCCAATCCCGGTAGATAATAACTGCTGTCCGACCCCACACTGGGCGGCACCGATACCTGGAAATCCCTGATCTTCAGCTTCTTGCTCAGATCACCATGGGTCGAATCCACCACCGTGAAATGACCCATCACATATTCCGACTTAGCCCCCAAAAACAGGACAATCGCGGGTATGCCCAGCAGTATCAACAGCACTCTTATGAGACGTTCACCACTCATCACTGCCAGTCCTGTTCTAGAATTGGAAATAGATAAAGTCCTGCCCGTTGAACACGCCGAACAACAGTATACTGAATATCAGCATGCCATAAGCCAGCCAACGCGTGGACAACGCGAAACTCCTGACCCCAGAATATTTTTCCATCAATTCAACCACCAGATCAACACCCAGCAGAACCAGGATCGCGGCCCAGGCGATAATGAAGTCAGTCGAATTCTGAACCATCCCCTGCAATGACAATCCAGCAGAGAAATCAAACAGACGCCTTGTTACGAGGAGAGCGCTGTCCAGCCCGTCCGCACGGAAAAACACCCAGGCATATATCGCCAGAGTAGAGGTGATGAGAGCCCTGAACACCCGGTGAAAATTGGGGTATCGGGATAACCTGCTGATGTCGGCAAGCTTCTGACGCAACCGAACGGTCAGGATGGACATGATGAGGTAGAAACCGTGCAACGCTCCCCATATGACAAATGTCCAGGCTGCCCCATGCCACAACCCGCTGACCAGAAAGGTGATCGCCAGATTCAAATACCAGCGTGACTTACGAACCTTATTCCCGCCCAGGGGAATGTAAACATAGTCCCTGAACCATGTTGACAGGGAAATGTGCCACCGTTTCCAGAAATCCGAGATGTCGATGGCGAAATAAGGTCTTCGGAAATTCGTCATCAGATCATACCCGAGAATCTTGGCTGCGCCGATGGCGATATCTGAATAGCCAGAGAAATCGCAATAGATTTGAAAGGCGAAGAAAAAGGTCGCAATCCAGAAGGGCAAGCCGTAGAAATCGCCTGCATTGCCATACACCGTGTCCACATATGCCGCCAACCGATCTGCGATCACCAACTTCTTGAAGAAACCCCAGGCCATCAAACGTAAGCCGCTGGCAAATCGACGCGGATCAATCGATTTCTCCTCATGGAACTGGGGCATCAAATGAGTGGATCGTTCGATGGGACCAGCTACCAACTGCGGGAAAAACGCGACATATAAGGCAAAGATCCCGAGGTGTTTTTCAGGCTCCTTCTTACCCCTATAAACGTCTATGGTATAGCTTAAGGTTTGAAACGTGTAGAATGAGATGCCAACTGGCAGAAGAATTTCATATGTAGGCAATGAGTGAAATATATTAAACGATTGAGCTACCTGGTTAACACTATCACTGAAAAAATTCCAGTACTTGAAGCTGAATAGGATTCCCAGGTTTGTGATCAAGCTGAAGGCGAGGAATATGCGTTTTATGGATATACGTTTGGTCGCACCGATAACCAATCCGGCAATATAATCGATAACCGTGGAAAGGAGGATCAGGAAGATATATTCGACCTTCCAGCACATGTAGAAATAGTAGGAACCGAGCAGCAGCAATACCCAACGGGTTTTATGAGGGAGACTGAAGAAGAGAAAAACGATTGCGGTGAAGAATACCAGGAACTGAATACTATTGAAAAGCATTTATGGAACCCACCCAATGAGAGTTCAGATGTGGTGCTGCTGAAGGCGAGGGAATATAGATCGTCTCATCATGAGATGCAATGAACCATATTGCCGGAAATACTACAATGGATACTGGTGAAAGGAATGCCTGTTAATCAAGTAATATGAAATGTTTACGACTCATTCTAAGGCGAGTTTTTGTCAGAGTCTTCCAGTGCAACAACATTCAGACGGGTGCGTGTCAACTCATCAACCATCCCTTTGCGAATTAACCCAGCCTTGGTATATCGCAGAAATTTCTCGTAGCCGGTTGAGACGGCCAGGAGTGCACCGAGGGCACCATCCCGGTATCCCTGTTGCAGCAGGTATTTCTTAATTATCGCGGCCAGCCCATGTCGGACACCCGCCCACACTCCGGCATGACGGGACTTGTCTTTGGCAATCTTAATCGCCGCGAGGGTGCTGTAGAGCTCGATCTTCGCCTGATACGCGGCAAAAGTCGGATTGGTGTGGTGATCCAGAGGATGATACAGACGTTTGAATGATCCCTTGACAATTATCTTCTCATGCACCGCATCGCCAGTGACCTTAAACTGCCCGTGTCTCATCAAACGCAAAACCCAATCCCGATCCCAGCCACCATGCCGCATCTCATGTCCGAGGAAGAAGGATCGCCTGGGCAACTCGAAACCATCATGCTTACTCGAACGAATCTCGGTCAGAATCTCTTCTGCGAGGGCGGGGGGAATACGTTCGTCGGCGTCAAGTGACAGAACCCAGTCGCCAGTGCCCATCTCAAGCGCTTTGGACTTGGTCAAGCCGAACCCATGCCATGCTAATTCCTTGACGATCGCTCGATTCTCCGCCGCGAGCTGACGGGTATCGTCGGCAGACCCGGTATCAACTACTATCACCTCATCAGCGAAATCAGCAGATTTCACACAATCCACGATGTTCAACTCCTCATCACGGGCCATGATGACGATAGACAGCTTTGGTCGGTTGACCGGTTGTGAAGTTGTATCAGTCATATCGCGCTCTACTTGAGCAGGTCGTTGTAGACAGACAGGTAACGTTT
>CAJVXH010000102.1 GCA_913009835.1 uncultured bacterium | reverse complement strand
GGTTGTGGTGTGAGTATACAGGTTGTGTGGGGTGATGAGATTAATTGTGTTGGCGGGAGTGTGTTCATGGGCGTTTTTTTTTTTTTTTTTTCAAGCAGAAGACGGCATACGAGATATATCAGTGTGACTGGAGTTCAGACTGTGCTCTTCCGATCTTTTATGAATTTGATTCATGGTCAGCCTTTCCAACTCGTAGCTTCTTGCTTGACGACCATCCAGATCTTGCAGGCAGCCATATCAGAGCAATCATCCCACATCCGAGCGATCCGACAATCTACTTCATTTCAAACTCTTTGTATATCGTAGAAGTTCATGTTGATACTAACACCATTGAGTTCATCTATACTGCCGGGGACAGTGATCTACCAGATTTGGGTACTATCACTCTGACATCTCCCACGGGAAACCCGGATTGGTTAATCGGTGAAGGAACCTCGTGGACTTACGAACCGTTAGGCTTGGTCGAGACGCTTGATGGAGGTGAGAGTTGGCAGTATGGATCGTCCTTCCCATGTGAATATGGTTCCTGGGTAGAACCTGGTGGCCGAGTGTATGCGCCAGGAGACGAAGGACTGCTGTACAGCGATAACCAGGCTGAGACATGGCACACCTTGATCCCGTCTTCACAGCTTCCTCCGGCTTACCATACTTTTGAGCATGGAAGGGTAGCCGTTGCACCATCCGACTCCTCTGTCGTCTGGATCGCCCCCTATTACAATGAGTTTTATAGAACCGAGAATAGGGGCGAGTCGTGGCAACTAATTGAAGCGCTCCAAACTTTCACTACACCAACCATAATCACCACTGGCCACAGTGATTCCGAAGTGGTTTATGCTTCACAAGGCATTCAGCTGTGGAGCTTGCTTGACCAAGATGAAGACATATGGGAACTGCGATCTATCATCCCGAGTTTTGTCTCAAGACTCCAACTATCTGCCGACAACCAGACGTTGTTCCGAGCCTTTCATTGGACCAATCCTGAGGACGTCTATGGTGGTGAGATTGGAAGGAGTAACGATGGTGGATGGACGTGGGAATGGCAGAATCAATTTCTTCTTGAATCGTTGCCGAATAATCTTTCCAATGCAGCGATGCACCCTACTGGTCCAGATACTATTTATGCTATTCTGGACGATCAAAGCATTCAGAGCTTCAAAACGTTCTGCCGCAGTGAAGATTTCGGACAGGTCTGGCAACAGTCTTCTGGTATTCCCTGGACCTCTTGCATAGATAGATATATCTACGTTGATCCATATCATCCAGAACGAGTTTATGTCTGGCTTGGTCAGAATCTCTATAGATCCCTTGATCATGGTCGCAGCTTTGAACAGCTTTCTGAGCTTGTCGGGGTTTTCTTCCGTCCGAACTCCCGATCTTTAATTGGCGCTACTACTACTACTATAAAAGTTTCTGATGACGAGGGCGATAATTGGCAGGAACTTGATCCGCCACCCGGATACGGGGATATCCAGCGGGTCAGTCATCTTCCCGGAACAGAGCTTGGCTTGCTCGTTGTCCGTGAAGATGGGATCTGGTCGTCCTGGCATACTGATGTCGACTGGCAACCAGTTGTACTCCCATTCGTAGCTGAAGATCTCACCAGTAGTGTAGCATTCAGTGCTGATGAAACGCTATATGTTGGACATGAAGGAATTTGGGTCGGACGGGATGTTGTCTCCGTGGACGAAAACAACTCGCCAATTCCCAATACTCATGACTTAAACATTAATATCTACCCCAACCCGTTCAACGGCTCTGCTGTTCTTCAATACAGCTTACCCTCTCCTTCCACCGTTCGTATACAGATATTTGATATCCTCGGTCGCATAGTTCTGACTTTACCCTACAATAAACAATACCAGGGAACGCAAACAATACCGTTAGATATTAGCAGTCATCCGAGCGGAACATATTTCGTGTCAATTGACATGGGGGAATCCAATTATGGAATAAAAAAGCTCATCCTGATCAAGTAAATAGCTTGCCGCAAACTACCCGTTGATAGCACGGCCCCGCGAGACAGGCGGGGTTGTTTTCTTTGCGTAGCCTCCCGCTATGCCGTATTCTAGCTATGTTCCACGGTTACCATGAAGAAGCATATTAAGTAGAGCCGGAAGTGGCGCGGCATTTGAGCTCTTATTTGTGAAATGCTCGCGACTTCGCCTCCTGCAACGATTACACCCTCCGGGATGGAGATAGAATCGATGTCCTTTTTTGGCCTGAAAGGATTTCTCACCAGCGACATCGCGATGGACCTCGGCACCGCAAACACTCTTGTCTATGTTAAGGGACAGGGGATCATTTTGCGCGAACCGTCCGTGGTCTCAATTCGCAAAGAAGACAACAAAGTTATAGCCATCGGACGTGAAGCCCGGGAGATGCTGGGCAAGACCCATGGCCAGATTGAAGTGATTCGCCCCATGCGGCACGGCGTCATCGACGATGACGAAGTCGCGGAGATCATGATCCGTTCCTTCCTCCGTCGGGTGGTGAAGAATCGGTTGATACGCCCGCGAGCGATTGTCTGTGTTCCCTCCGGTGTTACCAAATCGGAGAAACGGATCATTCGCGATGCGGCCGAACACGCGGGCTGCCGTGAAGTGCACCTGATCGCGGAACCGATGGCGGCCGCGATGGGTGTCGGGCTTCCGGTGCAGGAAGCGGTCGGCTCAATGGTCATTGATATCGGCGGTGGCACAACCGAAATCGCCATTATCTCCTTGAGCGGGATCGTGAATGATACCTCCATCCGTGTCGGTGGCGACGAGATGGACGACACTATCGTTCAATTCATGCGTCGCAGTTACAACCTGCTGATCGGTGACCGGATGGCGGAGGAGATCAAGCGGAAGGTCGGCTCTGCTGTGCACCTCGAGCAGGAACTGTCGATGATTGCCAAGGGACGCGACCTGGTCGCCGGCATTCCCAAGGCCATCGAGATCAACTCGGTGGAAATCCGGGAAGCGATTTCTGAACCAGTCGGCCAGATTGTGGATGCCGTCAAGTTGGCGCTCGAGCACACACCGCCGATGCTGTCGGCCGACATTCGTGACCGGGGTATCATATTAACCGGTGGCGGAGCGTTGCTGCGCGGTTTGGATCAGCGGCTGCGTGATGAGACCAGCCTGCCGATCAACCTGGCGGAAGATCCGTTGACTTGCGTGGTGCGCGGGACCGGGGTAGTGCTGGACAACATTGAGAAGCACGAGGCTGTGCTGCTCAAGCGTTAGAACGTTTTCTCAAGAAAGTCAGCTAGATACATTATTCTCATATATCCTTCCTCAAAAAGCGAATGAGACTTTTCTCGCTTCTCGACAGCCTCCGTGACTGGGTGGCGCTGGTGATCGTGATTATCGTGACCTTTGCCACGATGAGCACATCTGATCACACCATGTCGGACACTATCCGTCAGTCGCTAGCGCGTCCCCTGGAGCTACTGGCCTGGCCGGTTTCGGCCATGATCCGAACCACCACATTGTGGAAGGAAAATGCTGACCTGCGTTCGGAATTGCTGGGCATGAGCATGGAGCGCAACCAGTGGCGTGATGCGATGCTCGAGAACGCTCGTTTGCGACGGTTGCTGGGTTTTCGTGACCGTCCGGAGTTCGAATACCTCGCGGCAGAAGTGACAGCTCGTGACCCCAATCCGGCCTTGAGCAGTCTCACCCTTGACAAGGGAACACATGACGGCCTGAAAGTCGGACAGGCGGTTGTGGTTTACGGCGGACTGGTGGGAGTGATTCATCGTGCCGGACCATCCAGCTCAACGGCGTTGTTGGCTACGGACCGAAATTTCGCGGTCAGCGCAAGGGTGGAACGGTCGCGGGTAGACGGCATCGTCCGTTGGAGAGGTGGCAACAATCTGGTGTTCACCGAGATTCCACGTAACCTCGATGTAAAAGTCGGGGATAGAATCGTCAGCAGCGGCCTGGGAAAACTGATTCCGGGTGGAATTCCGATTGGAATTGTGAATCGGGTTGACAAATCCGATCCACTTTTCCTGACGGTGGATGTTGACCCATTTGTCTCCTATGCCCGGCTTGAGGAAGTGTTTGTGCTAATCCCGCACTTTACCTGGCAGGATCCCACATTAGACAGTTTGCAGATTGATGGGGTGGAAGGATGAAACGTCGCCCCTACTACTTCCTGATGCTGGCAGCGTTGATTCTACAGGTGACGCTTGTCCCCTACGCGGGCAGCGATACTATTCGACCGAATTTGCCGCTTATCATACTAATAGTAATTGCGATCCGTGGCGGATCATTTGAGGCTGTGATCTGGGGTGCGGCTACGGGCTATTGTCTTGATCTGCTCTCGTCAGCACCGCTGGGAATGTCGGCCCTGATCCTCGCGATCTCCGGATTTGCGGTGGGGAAAGCGTTTGAGAGTGATCAGCTTCCCCCACTGAACCTCTGGGCCTCAGCAAGTGGTGCCGGAATCATGATTGCGGCGCTGCTGTGGTCGACGGTGTACAGTATGGGAACCTTGGTACCGATGGGGATGGTCTTCATCACGCAAGCGATTCCCTCGGCGCTATACACTTGGCTGCTGGGCATGCTGTGGGCGATCAGCCCGCTGTATGGACAGCGGAGAAACGTGCACCTTGATTGATCGGACTAAAGGGACTGTTCGGTTTGATCCGAACCGGCTGAACGCATTGATCCTGATTTCAGTGCTGTTGTGTCTGGTCCTGATTTTTCGTCTGGCACGTCTGCAACTGGTTCACTCAGACCTGTATCTGCGTCAATCCCAAACCAACCGTGTCCGTGTTCTGGAAGAACCGCCCCTCCGTGGGTTGATGCTCGACCGACATGGCAATCTCCTCGTTGACAACTATCCATCATACACATTAATGGGAGTCCCACGGGTAATCCGTCAGAATCCAGGCACACGAGACACCCTGCTGGCGATTACCGGACTGGATTCGGTGGAGTTTGAGAAACGTTTGGATAAAATCAAGGGGAACTGGTACACGCCAGTTCGTCTGCTGCGAGATGTCTCATTTGAGATGATGGCAACAATTGAAGAGCGGCGGGCACGTATCCCCGGTGTCCATTTTCGAGTGGAAGTAAAACGTGCTTACCCGAACCCGGTGACATCACACACCTTGGGCCACATTGGCGAGTTGAAGAAGGAGAGGGTGTCTGAATATCCCGGCTTCCAGGAGGGGGATGTCGTAGGATTAGCCGGGTTGGAACAACGCTGGAACCCCCTGTTGACAGGTCAGCGTGGTTACGAATACCTGGAGGTGGATGCAAAAGGACGCATCATCGGTCCTGTGGCCGGAATGGAATCTCAACCACCAACTCCCGGATCAGACCTCATTCTCTCGCTCGATCTGGAATTGCAACAACTCGCCGAAACATTGCTCGACAGTGCTTCCGGGTCTGTGGTCGCTATTGAGCCATCAACCGGCGAGGTGCTGGTGCTGGCCTCAGTGCCCGACTATCCGCCGGAGACCTTCGCAAACGCATTAAGCCCCCAGGAATGGAAGGCGTTGCAGGACGATCCACGCAAGCCACTGTTGCACAGGGCTATTCAGGGAATGTATCCGCCCGGATCTACATTCAAGATGGCGATGCTTTCCTCGGGCCTGCAGTCCGGGACAATTGATACCGATTGGACGGTAGTCTGTAATGGCGGTTATCAACTGGGACGGAGGTTCTTCCGTTGCTGGAAGCATGCCGGACATGGAGAAGTAGATCAACGCCTGTCAATCGAATCTTCCTGCGATGTGTTTTACTATCTGCTCGGTCGCAAAATGGGCATAGATACTTTCCACGAATACATCAGCCGCTGGCCATTTGGAAGTGTTACCGGTATCGACCTGCCGCATGAAAAAGCGGGATTGCTGCCAAGCAGGGAATCGTTGGATAGACAATATGGTGGAGGCTGGACAGATGGTCACCTGTTCAACATCGCCATTGGACAGGGTGACGTACTGGCAACTCCATTACAATTGGCCACCTTCGCCGCAGCATTGGCGAACGGAGGCTGGTGGATTGATCCACACCTGGTCAAGCAGGTGAAAACAGGTGATGAATACTTCCCGCCCGATCTTCCGCTGGAACGTCATGAAACAGGTTTCAGCGCGGAGGTGATGCGCATTGTGCGCGATGACATGCTGGCAGTTACAGAAGGTTCGCGGGGTACAGCGCACTGGCTGCACGATCCACGTCTCCAGGTTGCGGGCAAGACCGGCACCTCGCAGAATCCGCATGGAGAAGATCACGCCCTGTTCGTCGCATTCGCGCCATTTGAAGACCCTCAAATTGCGGTGGCTGTTGTTGTTGAACACGGCAAGCATGGATCTACTGCCGCCGCGCCTATCGCATATAAATTGATTCGCAAGTATCTCGGCCTGGATGAAGAGACCTGGCAGCAGTATCGTTGGACAGTGCTACGTGAAGCGGCCAACCGTCAGGCGGCTGCGGAACGTGAACAAGCTGTACAGGACAGCTTGGAGAATCAGGAATGAGAAAACACCTCCGAGAAGACGAATGGATTATTCCGTCCCTGACCTTACTCCTGCTTGGGTTGGGAGCGGTGGCGGTGTATTCGGCAACGTCATCTACAGATCCTTCCCTATTCACCCGACAGTTGATTTATATAGGCATCGGTGTCTTCCTCTACATCGGTGCGACATTGACACCGGAACGCCTGACATATGCCTTCACTTTCATCATCTATGGTTTGGTGATGGTGCTGTTGGTAGTGGTACTATTCATCGGGACGGGACCGACTGGTCGCTGGCTGGGAGTGGGCGCATTTCACATTCAACCTTCAGAACTGGCGAAACTGGCAGTTATTCTCGCCGTAGCTCACCTTCTCAGCGACAAGAGAATTGACCTGGCGAAATGGAGGCATGTTGTGCTGCTGGCAATAGTTGCCGGAGCACCGTTTGCACTGATTATTCTTGAACCGGATCTCGGAACTTCATTGGTTGTTCCGGTAATTGTCGGGGTTATGGCATACTGGGCAGGGTTGCCGTTGCTGGTGCTGGTGGTGGTGAGCAGTCCATTGGCAGTAATGCTGGCCAGTTCTAATCCGTTCACATTAACGGTGATAATAGGATTACTCATCCTCTTCGCCTATTGGTCAGGGATACGTATAAGTCTTGCCGTCGTCTGGGGGATCGTAGTCGGTGTGGCCGGATCATTGGCACCGGTAATGTTGAGTAAGCTGCACCCGTATCAGCGTGAAAGATTGACCGCATTTCTCGACCCCGAGGCAGACCCGTTAGGATCGGGGTACCAATTGATCCAGTCCAAAGTTGCGATTGGATCGGGACGATTCTGGGGCAAGGGATTGTTGGAGGGCAGCCAGACACAGGGCGGCTTCCTGCCGGAACAACACACCGATTTCATTTTCTCAGTGATCGGGGAGGAATTGGGATTCGTCGGAGCGACGATTGCGGTGATACTGTTCTGGGGACTGGTAATACGTTTGATCTGGCTGGCACGGAGAGTAGAATCGCCATACGCAAGCCTGATACTGATTGGCGTCGCTTCAATGCTCGGTTTTCAAGTGTTGGTGAACATCGGGATGGTGACCGGGATAATGCCAGTCACCGGGCTTCCACTGCCACTGTTCAGCTACGGTGGCTCCAGCATGATCACAACCATGCTGGGATTGGGATTGGCTACCGGATTGGCCTCGCGGAGACGAGTGCACAGCTTATCCGGCATTTCGCATGTTTGAAGTGTTATGCTTTCGCAACGAATAGCCAAAACTGTTCGTGGGAAATGGAGCGGAGTTCCGAAAACAGAACTGAGTCGGAGTTGAGGCTTCTTCATCAGTGGAGCCTCAGCCATTTTTGAATAACCTTTAATCATAAAAGAGCAGCGGTCAATCCATGGAATTACTATATCCGTTCTTCTTTGGTGAGGCGGTTCCGGCATACGCTAACTCGTTAGTGTTTACGGGCCTGTTTGCAATTATTTTCGCTGGCTATATGGCTTGGATGATTGGTTCCAACGACATCGCAAATGCGATGGCGACTTCCGTTGGCTCCAAGGCCCTCACCTATAAGCAAGCTGTTATTATCGCTGCCATCGCGGATTTCCTGGGTGCGGTGATCGCCGGGGGTACTGTTACCGACACCGTCCGTAAGGGTATTGTCAATTCCGACATATTTGCTAATGATCCAAACCTGCTGATTCTCGGCATGGTTGCGGCAATGCTCTCAGCCGGAATCTGGTTGCATGTGGCAACTAGTCTCGGCCTCCCGGTATCCACAACACATTCTATCGTTGGTGCCATAGTCGGCTTCGGATTGCTGCTATATGGCGTCAACGCTGTGAATTGGGCCAAGGTCGGAAGCATCGTGGCCTCCTGGATTTTGTCGCCGATTGGCGGTGGAATTGTTGCGGCGTTGTTGTACATGTTCATCAGGAAAGTGATTTTGAACGCAGCAAACCCCATGAAAAGGATGTATATCTGGGGACCAATCCTCGGCGCAATCACTATTGGTTTGCTCGTTCTGGCTGGAATCTGGAAAGGTTTCAGCAAGATGGAAATAATGAAGGGGATTGATTGGACACCCCTCAATCTTATCGCTGTCTCTTCGGTTGCGGCGCTGATTGGATTTGTAGTTCTCTGGTTTCTGGTCAGAAGGTATGTTCCCGAGAATCACCCTGACCTCTCAGGTATCGAGCGGATCTTCATCATCCTCCAGGTTATGACAGCAACCTATGTCGCGTTTTCGCATGGTGCTAACGACGTTGCCAACGCCATCGGCCCACTCGCCGCTGTCCTCGATACGTTGAGGACTGGGGTAGTTACCTCTGACGTGTCAGTACCATTGTGGATATTGATCTATGGCGGTGGGGGCATTGCCCTCGGTCTGTCTTTGCACGGCTACAAGGTTATGCGGACAGTCGGTGAAAAGATCACTGAGATCACTCCCTCGCGTGGCTTCGCAGCTGAACTCAGTGCGGCCAGTGTGGTCACCGTCTTCTCGAAGATGGGGATGCCGGTTTCGACAACTCACACTCTCGTCGGTGCCGTTCTTGGTATCGGCCTCGTTTCAGGTGCTGGCGCGTTGAACTACAGCGTAATTCGTAACATCGCATTCTCCTGGATATTAACCCTGCCAGTTGCCGGAATTCTCTGTGTGACAATATTCTGGATATTGCGTATGGTTCTCAGCATGTGATAATGGTCTCATGTTAAAGTTATCCGGTCAGCTTGGCTGCGGTTGCATCATGCCCACGACATTTATGTCGTGGATCATCCGCGTTTGCAAGCAAACACGGGCCTTATCGGCGTAGACCACATCGGAGCAATCTCATCGCCTGAGCTTGAATCCCACCCTCACGAAAGCTAGGTTACCCGTCTTATTCCAAGGCCATCCAGGTGGATGACCTGTTCATGTCGTACAACACAACGGCACATCATGTCAAAGAATATCCCAGTACGCCGGGCGACTACGGTCCTGGCCATTCGTCACGGCAGATCCAGCGCAATTGGCGCGGATGGTCAAGTTAGTTTTGATGATACTATCCTGAAGGCTACAGCCTCGAAACTCCGCACTCTCGCAGACGGCAAGGTCGCTGTCGGTTTCGCGGGTGGGGTGGCGGATGCGCTGACCCTGTTCGATAGATTCGACGAGAAATTACGTGCCTATCCTAAGGACGTCAGGCGTGCAGCTGTCGAACTCGCCAAGGAATGGAGAACTGACCGTGCCTTGCGCAGGTTGGAAGCTATGTTGGTGGCAGTGACCAAAAAGGAAATATTCCTCATCAGCGGGCAGGGTGATGTGATCGAACCGGATGACGGCATCCTCGCGGTCGGAAGCGGCGGAGCCTAAGCCACAGCCTCAGCACGCGCTCTGATTCGTCACGGCGCAAAAAACATGACCGCAGAGGAGATAGTGAGGGAATCGTTGCAGATAGCATCGGAAATCTGTGTATACACCAACGACCATATCGAGGTTATCACATTATGAAGGCTTCGCTTGATCTTACCCCCCGCCAGATCGTCAAGGAACTGGACCAATACATCATAGGCCAGGACGATGCCAAACGTGCGGTCGCGATTGCCCTGCGCAATCGCTATCGGCGTAAACGTATCGAAGGCGAAATGCGCGAAGAAATCCTGCCAAATAACATCATCATGATCGGGCCGACCGGTGTAGGAAAGACGGAGATTGCGCGTCGTCTGGCGCGTCTGGCCGGAGCCCCGTTTATCAAGGTTGAGGCTAGCAAATACACAGAGGTCGGGTATGTCGGCCGCGATGTCGAAGGGATGGTTCGTGATCTGACCGAGACAGCCGTCTCAATGGTCCGCGAGGAGTTCAGCAGGCAGGTTGAAAAAGCTGCAGCCGAACATGTTGAAGAACGTTTGCTCGATTTGTTGATTCCACGTCCGCCCAGGATCAAACGTCAGGGCAACCCAGATCCACAAACGATCACCACAATGCTGGAATCAGCGTTCGGTGGTGGTGACGACGACGATGGTCCCACGGAAATTGCTGAAGATTCTGCTGAAACCGATGAGGTTGAAGACAACAGTCCAGCGATTGAACGTTATAAGCGGACACGCGAAAAATTCCGCCAACGTTTGCGTGATGGAAAACTCGAGAATTCAGAAATAGAGATCAAGTTGTTAGACCGTGGCGGCAGCATGGTACAGGTGTTTGGACCGATGGGCATGGAAGAGATGGGGATGAATCTCCAGGAAATGCTCGGTCCGATGATGCCCAAGAAGAAGAAATCACGCCGACTGCCAGTCAAGGAAGCGCGTGAGATGCTGCTCAATGAAGAGATTGAGCGCCTGCTGGACATGGATGCCGTCATTTCCGAAGCACTCGAACGAGTGCAGGAGATGGGCATCATAATCATCGACGAAATCGACAAGATTGTCGGGCCGGATGAAGGTGGTTCCGGGCCGGATGTCAGCCGTGAAGGCGTGCAACGTGATATCCTCCCGATAGTCGAAGGTACGAGGGTGATGACCAAATATGGGCCTATTCAGACTGAGCACGTGTTGTTCATCGCGGCGGGGGCATTTCATGTTGCGAAACCGTCGGATATGATCCCCGAATTGCAGGGAAGATTCCCCATTCGCGTCGAGCTGGACGCTCTCGGGAAAAAGGAATTTATCAAAATCCTGACTCAGCCGCGCAACGCAGTGGTCAAGCAGTATCAGGCACTGTTGCAGGCGGACGGAGTCACGCTTGAGTTTGCGAAATCCGCGCTGACTGCGATAGCTGAGATTGCCGAACAATTGAATGAGACGACCGAAAACATCGGTGCTCGACGTCTGCACACAGTAATTTCCACGCTACTTGAAGACCTGATGTTCAAAATTCCTTCGCCACGGATTAAACAAGTGACGATCACCAGGAAAGATGTGAGAGAGACCCTCGATCATCTCCTTGAGGATGAAGATTTATCGCGATATATCCTGTAAAAAGCAGGGGCGGCCAGACTCTGAGAGACAGCCATTCAGTTATCTAAAAGTGATCTGGATCATGTCATGATTCCCAAATAATGTGCTAGTTTGTATAAGATCGCAATATGGAGAGTCTAATCAGGCTGGGTTCAGGCAATTGTTGAGAGTAACTAAATCTGTCGCGTAAGTACGAAATAATCAGTTACTATCGTCATATGTTACGATAGAATTCGGTGATTTGTCTCATCGGACTACAATTTTCACTTGACTGGATCGTGCTTTTAGCCTACTTTACGGGATCGAAAGAAGGCGAGTCTCTGTCTTTTGGAGATGTGTTGCAAACTGGTGTAAAAGGACGGACGCGAGATCGGATGCGGGCAGGCCTTGATCGAACGATATTTTACTAGTTCATTATGGCCGGATTGTTGCCCGATTCCAATGGAGAACAGCAGTTGAAAAAGCCTTACAACAAACGTCGCTACCACCTGTTGATACAACAGACGGGGTCCAGCTCGCTAGAACGGCTTGAAATCCAGAGCAATCTGGTGAAAGTGGGGCTGATGGCCCTGGTTGTGGTCATTCTCGGCGTAGTGACTGGAGGAGCATACCTGTTCGGCGAATTGCACGCCAAGAATCGAATGGGTCACCTGCAGGATGAGAACCAACTGCTGGCACATCAGCTTGATCAGGTTAAAGGCGAATTGGGCGGTGTGGTAGGCGAGATGGACTCCCTGGTGGAACGTGAACAGTTGTTACGAGTTCGCGTTGACTTGCCGCCAGTGGATGCGGATGTACGTGAAGCCGGTATCGGTTCATTGGTTCCGTTGCAGGATGAAGTGATTGCGGACGCGCGAGTTGAGGAACTGCTCAGCGAATTGGATCATCTCGAGCGAAGGCTCATCGTCACTCGTCAGTCATTTAGTGAGATTCAGGACAAGATCCTGGACGACGAAGACCGTTTGCACTACATTCCGTCGATCATTCCTCTAAATGAAGGTCGCCTCACCGATGGTTTCGGATACCGACGCGATCCATTTACCAAACGTATGGCTTTCCATCATGGTGCTGATTTCAGCGCACCACGCGGAACGCCAGTGTATACGACGGCAGATGGTGTTGTCAAACGTGTCTACAAAGCTCCCGGTTATGGCAACATGGTAGAAGTCGACCATGGCCTGGGCTATACAACAATTTACGGTCACCTTAAACGGGCGACAGTGCGCTCTGGTCAACAGGTGAAACGTGGCGAACAGGTCGGCGAAGTGGGTAATACCGGTCGTTCCACCGCGCCGCATTTGCACTACGAAGTGCGGATCGAAGGCACAGCGGTTGATCCGTTAGACTACTTCTATGAGGGCTATTTCATGTGGGCTGGGCGGTAGTCAGACGCTTGGATGCATGTTGATTGTTAACGGCCCCGAGATTAGGGGCCGTTTTTCTTGTGAATGGAGACTTGCAACAAGGAGAGCCGACATCTTCACTTGGGGTGATGATCGGGTTGCAAAAGTAGTCAGCGATCTGTACATTTAGAAGAGCACCTAATTGACCTGTTAATTCAAACCGAGAAAAAGATGTATACCTACAGTGTTACGGCAGCTAGAGCTCAATTCTCAGAGTTGATTCGTAATTAGATCGGAAGAGCACACTTCTGAACTCCAGTCACACTGATATATCTCGTATGCCC
>CAJVXH010000101.1 GCA_913009835.1 uncultured bacterium | reverse complement strand
GACGAGTTGCAGGTGGGAGTGAGTTAAGAATAAGTTTGATTTAATGTGTCGATTGGTGATTTTATTTTTTTTTTTTTTTCAAGCAGAAGACGGCATACGAGATATATCAGTGTGACTGGAGTTCAGACGTGTGCTCTTCCGATCTGAGCGATTCACTTTTAATCGCCGGGATATTGTGGCAGCAGGACGTGGATGAGGTGATCAGCGATTCGGAGAACGCTTCACCTGTCGGCGAGTTCATTCCTTTTGGTTACCTGGCTGGTCAGGCGCTGGATCGGGATGATCAGATCAAGACGACGGTGTTCGGATTCGGGATGGAAGGAATCAACGATCTGGATGGACGATTCGTTTCCCGCACTGTTTTTCTCGGGAGAATAATCAATTGGTTCGGCTTGACTACAGAGGTCGATGAAGGCAAAGATTCACGAGTTAAGTTGCCGGTTGATTTCTCAATGTCGGCATATCCGAACCCGTTTAATGCATCGCTACGCATACAAGTACACACTTCAACGGAGTCGGAGCTGTTGCTCTTTGACATTCTTGGTCGGGAGGTTTCCCGCTGGAGAGTGGATGGGTCGTCAACGGTGCTTTTCCACGCTCATGAGGTTGCCAGCGGAATGTATTTCCTTCGATTGGACTCTGGCTCAAGCGTTATAGTCCAGAAGGTGATGTTGCTGCGTTAATGAGGTTGATCGGTGAGATCAGGGGATTGATGACGGTGAATCGTACTCACAGATGTATTACTGGACTGAGTATATGTGTTGCCGCTTCCCGGTGTCCTGCTTATCTTGCAAGTTTGAACATTGACGGAGCGACCGTCGGTGGAGGGTGTGGAAAGAGCTATTCAGGAGTAATAGATGAAGCTGAAAAGTGAACGGCATGGCAGCGTGGTTGTGATGGGAATGAAGGGCAAGGTAATGGGAGGTCCTGATGCGACCGTGTTCCGGGATGAATTGAAGAATCATCTGGATGATGGCATTCGCAAGGTAGTAATAGATCTTGGAAGAGTGGATTGGATGAATTCATCTGGTCTTGGGATATTGATCGGCGGTCTGACCACTGTCAAGAACGCTGGCGGGGAGATGAAATTGGCCCGTACCACGGACAAGATTCAGTCCTTGCTGATGATAACCAAGCTGGTGCAGGTTTTCAGTACCTATGAAACTGTTGAAGCAGCTATTGCAGCTTTCAGCGAGTGATACTTGCTGGCATGAGTTCCAACATACGTTTCCCGGACTAATGGCGTGCTAGTTTTGGATAGCATTTTGACGAGTAGCCAGAATACAGAGCACTTGCTGGAATCCGTACGGGTGTTTCGTGAGGAATTAGTGAAAACGGGAGAGGTGTCAGATCCATCGGCACTTCTTGAGTTTTTCGCTGATCTTGAGAATCGTCTCACAGAGATGCCATCTGGATTGAGACCGGGAACCGAGTTTGATTTATTCGGAAAGACCGCGATGCTGCTGGCGAGCGCGGTTGATGAAGAAGATATCCTGGCTGCCATGTTGGACGGACTCAAAGCAGTTCTGCCATACGATGCAGCAGGAGTGTACCTGGCGGATTCTGAAATACCTTTGGGAGTGAAGAATAAGCATGGTGATCATGGCGAGCTGAGTGTTCTCGTCGCTCGTGGCTACAGCATCGAGGAGAACAAGAAATTCAGGCAGAAGTTTGATGACGGTATTGTCGGCTGGGTTATCACCAAGGGTGCGCCGGTAATTGTTGATGACACCAAACATGATGATCGCTATATCATGCTTCGAAAAGGAACCCGCAGCGAGATCTCAGTTCCGATTATCAGCCGGGATGTGATAGTCGGTGCCATCAATCTTGAATCGGATACGGTTTCTGCATTTTCGGAAGACAGCCTCAGGTTGTTGGAAAATCTGGCGAGCTATGCAGCGGTAGCACTTGAGCGGGCGAAGACATACGGTCAGCTGATCGAGGCTCGCAGTGTGGAGAGAGAGCTGGAGATCGCAACTGAGATCCAGACCAAGCTTCTCCCGGATGAAGTTCCGCAATTACCCGGTTATGATTTTGCTGGATTCAATGTACCATCTGAGCGAGTCGGTGGCGATTATTACGACTTCATCCCGATTACCAAAACTGATGTTGGAATAGTTGTTGCGGATGTAGCTGGCAAAGGTTTTGGTGCAGGGTTGGTGATGGCCAGTTTGCGCTCGGCCTTACGCATGCGTGTAGAGATGACTTACAGTATTCGTGCGGTAATGGGGAATGTCAACCGTTTTCTGCATGATTCGACCGGACCGGAGAGGTTTGTAACGGCGTTTTACGGAGTGTTCGATACCATTACGGGTCGTTTGACATATGTGAACGCTGGTCATAACGCCCCGATTTTGATTCACAGTGATGGACGAATAGAGAATCTGGAAACGGGTGGTCCGTTACTCGGAGTGATACCCGATGCGGAATACTTCGAAACAATTGCTGAAATCGAACCGGGTGCCACGTTAATCCTGTTTACTGATGGAATAACCGAAGCCTGCCAGGATGATGGCGAAGAATTCGGAGAAGGCCGCATAATAGAAATTGTTAAAGAACACATGAACAATTCGGCGGACGAAATCGCCCATGCAATCGAACGAGAAGCTGTTCGGTTCAATGGCGCGTACAGTCCGATGGATGATCGAACTGTGTTGGTGGTCAAACATCTATGAGCGATGAAGGCAAACTGATAGTTCCCTCGGATCTGGCAAAGCTGGAAGAGGTGGATGGTTTTGCGGAAAATTGGATGAACGGCATGCCGTTCACCAAGGATCAGCGTGATGATATTGCCATCTCACTTTCAGAGGTGGTGACCAACGCCATCGAACATGGCAACGCAGGAATAGTTGATAAGATGGTAACCGTGGTTCTGCTGCGCATCGAGGGTGGGATCAGGATAGAAGTAACCGATCAGGGTGGCGGTTTCAATCCGGCTTTGGTGGCCGATCCTACTGACCCTGAGAATCTGTTGTCGGAATCAGGGCGTGGTTTGCTGATTGTTCATCATTTGATGGATGAAGTAGATGTAGAACCGGTGTCAACCGGTACCCGGATTTCGTTGGTTAAGCGGTTTACAGCCAGCAACACAGGTTGAAACCTGAATATATTTTTCGCTATCTCACTCTCACCTCATTACCCTTGCTGTGAGTAGTACCTTCACAAGTTCCTTACCTTCATTTCTTCTCGAGTGTCAAAACTGACGGTGTTTGATGAATATTATCGGTCGTAAGCCGGTGCTGGAGCTTCTGCGCTCCGACAAGGCAGTCAAGCGCGTGGTGTTGGTTCTGGGTTCGCAGGGACGGATTGTCGGAGACATCCTTTCCGCCGCAAAATCCAAGGGGATTCGGGTTGACCGGGTTCCTTCCGAACGTGCGACCCAGGTTCTAGGACATGGGAACCACCAAGGCGTGCTGGCTGAGTTGTCGCCGGTAACTTACTATTCAATACGCGACATCAATGATACGATCCCCATCGAGAATGGGTTGATCGTGGTGTTGGATGGGGTAACTGACCAGCATCACCTGGGAGCGATTGCCCGCTCCGCTCTGGCAGCGGGAGCGGATGCCATCATGCTACAGGAACGGCGTGGTGCGCTACCTAATGAAATATCGGTGAAGATTTCTGCCGGAACCTTGTTACGTCTGCCGGTGATAGTTGAGACGAACATATCCCGCGCTGTCGAACTACTGAAGAAGGACGGATGGTGGGTGCATGGAACCTTCGGCGAAGCGGGGACAGATCTCTGGGAACATGAGTGGGATGAGATGACCTTGCTGGTGATCGGAAGCGAAGGGGATGGGATTTCACATCGTGTAACTGAGTTCTGCGATCACAAGGTGCGCATCCCGATGGGGAATGAGGTGGAATCACTCTCAGCATCTGCGGCGGCTTCAGTGATACTGTTTGACATCGTCCGTAAACGGACTTAGAGTGGGCGTTGATGCGTTGAATGGTCACCATGTTAGTTTGCATCGAAGGCGAGATGAAGTAGTTTTTCCAATTCCGGTTGTGGTTTAAGAGGAAGTGTATGAGGAAATTACATCAAGTGGTGTGGTACATGCCTGGAAAGGTTAATCCGAGGGAATTCAGGTTCAAGCCTTCCACGTTTACCATCCTCCTGATGATTCCCATCTTGTGCGTGGGGATGTTCGTGGTCGGCGTGGCGTTTTTTGTCTCATTCACGTTGCGGACGGTTGAGCTGGAAACATTGCGTGACGAGAACCTGACGTTACGAGGTGAGATGGGGCGTGTGTACGAGATGGAACGCCAGTTGACGGAGATGGAACAGTTTCAGGATCAGGTTCGCCGTGGGCTGACCGAGGGAGCTGACCTGCAGCGCATCATTGAGGCAGGCGAAGCAGTCGAGTGGGAACATCCGACGAACTTGTTGGATGAAGCCGAGTGGTTGCCGATCCAGGCCAACATTGAGACTGTTGAAGGTGATCCCCTGAACCTGCTCGCGCTTGGGGACAAAAATTTTAGTTTTTCATTGCCGGATCGTTGGCCGCTGGATGGTATTATCACCCGTGGCTTTGAATTCTCGCAAATTGATCCGGAAGATAGCCATAAGGGAATTGACCTCGCAGCTCCACGTGGTACGCCTGTTCGTTCGATTGCCTCCGGGACGGTTATTTCTGCTGACTGGACTCCGCGTTATGGCAACCGGGTGATGGTTGATCACGGTGGCGGGATGATAAGTGTTTATGGACATAACGAATTGCTCCTGGTCGATGCGGGTGATCGCGTGGACTCGGGGTCTCCGATAGCTTTATCAGGGAACTCAGGCATTAGCACTGCTCCACATCTGCATCTGGAGATCTGGTTGAATGGAAGAGCGGTTGACCCTCGCGCTTTGCTTCCACAACGGGGAGAACACGATGAAGAAGGATGATCGCAAACGTCCGGACAGTCTAACCTCCATTCTTGGCGGAGACGCGGTATTTGATGGTTCTCTGAGTTTGGACGGTTCACTCCGAATAGACGGATCGTTCGATGGATCTCTTGCTTGCGGCGCCTCTGTAACAATAGGTGAACAGGGTCGTTTCAACGGTGATCTTCAGGCTGAAGAGGTTATTCTGGGTGGAAAAATTTCCGGTAGTGTGGTGGCTCGAAAACTCGTCGTACTTGAGGCTACCAGCACCTTTGAAGGGGATTTAACCTGCGGCTGTCTGCATGTGAACGAGGGCGCCGTTTTCAATGGTACCAGCGCGATGGGTGATCAGGCTGTGGAGTCCAGACTCAAGCAGGCAAATGATGAGGATGAAAACCTGAAATCGGTGCCAAGCATTGATCCGCAGGAAGAAGTTCCGGATTCACAAAAGACAGATGATGGTATGTTTTTCTCCCCCTCTGATTCAGAGTCAGACAGCGAGATTCGTGACAGGCGTGGCTGATGCTATCTCCTGGACGTGACAAGGAACGTGCTCAATACGGCGGTTGGATTGATTTGGGAATACAGACGGGGTTGACTCTGGCCCTGTCCGTTGTATTACTAACCCTGGGCGGTCGTTGGTTGGATGAACAATTGGGAACGACGCCGCTATTTCTAATCGTAGGAGCACTGTGGGGAGCGCTGGGAGGTACCTGGTGGGTGATCATCCGGGTCAAACGGTTCTCCGAAGCGGAAGAAAAAAGAGACGAGGCTGGAGGGGATGAGGATGAGGGGAAATAGATCGCAAGATTTGCCAGTGGAGCTCGGAGCGGTGGTTGCCGCGAGGCTTCTCAACAAATACCTTCTTTCACAAGCAATCGTTCGGATGGGTTGACATGATTCTGTCTAAATTTTTATTCTTTGTCGCAGCCGGTGCCGTCATGAGCGGGGTAGGGGTATTTCTCATGATCCCGCCAATACGTCGCGGAGATCGTGAACAATTACTCACACGAATGATTATTGGCTTCATTGCCAAGCTGGTGCTGGGGGTCGGGTTCCTTCTACTCTGTTGGAAGGTGTTTGGTTGGTCGGCAACAGTTTCAGCCTATGGCATGGTAGGAACATACATTGTCGCGTTGATGGTCATATTAATGACTGCAACCAGTGCCATCAAGCACATGAATGCGAAGCAGCAACAAGACCTGGAACAAGAGGGAGATGGATGATGCGGCGTTGGTTAGCGTACCTGGTGATGAGTGTGGCAGTCCTAGCTTTGCTCACAATCCCAGTAGCCGCTCAGCATGGGCAGGAAGAAGCTCACGGCGATTCCCACGCGGTTGTGTCTGAGTCGCATGATGGCCATGAGACAGCGGTTGTTCAGCATGACGAACACGGCGAAGTGGCCGTTTCGCATGGCGATGAAGACGCTGAAGAGCAAGGCGAAGAGGATAATGGAGGCGGAGAAGTGATGATGTATCTGTCACACCACCTTCTCGATTCTCCGAACTATGACATTTTTGGATACTCAATTGCCTTGCCCATGATTGCCGGCAATTTCTCTTTCATCGGTCCTGCTTATGCCGAAGGTTTCCAGATCACCAGGCACATGATCGGATTCACGATAGCCGCGTTGTTGGTGCTGTTGCTGGTGGTTAGTTCAATGGGGCGTACCCGTCGTGGAGAGGTTCCGAAGGGTTTGGGGAATTTCTTTGAGGTACTCATAGTATTCATCCGCGATGAGGTTGTGTACGCGAACATCGGCAAAGAGCACGGACGCAAGTGGCTTCCATTTTTCCTGACGTTGTTCTTTCTGATCCTGTTTGCAAACCTTCTGGGGATGGTTCCCTGGGGTGTTTCTGCGACGGGAAACGTAAACTTCACTGCCGGCCTGGCGATCGTCAACCTGATTGCGGTGGTAGTGGCTGGTATTGCTGCCCACGGTTTCAAATATATCGGTACGTTCATTCCTAATGGCGTGCCCATTGCTATCTGGCCTATTCTGTTTCCGATTGAGATATTCGGGCTGTTCGTAAAGCATTTCGCGCTGACGATTCGTTTGTTTGCGAACATGCTGGCTGGTCACACGGTTATTGGTGTGTTCCTGGCGTTGATTGCGATGCCGATAATAGCGTTGGCGTCTGTTCCAGGTGCTGCAATGATCAGCATTCTTGAGCTGTTTGTAGCTTTCCTTCAGGCTTATGTGTTTGTAATGCTGGGCAGCATTTTCGTGGGCTCTTCGATTCACGCCCACTAAGGTTCTATTGCATTGGTTTTGGAGTGTTTCAGGCTCGCGGGGTCGTGGCGCTTGTGTAATTGAGTCACTATCTTTGCGGCCATTACGTGAAGAGATAGCACATTCTTTCACAAATTTTTCGCAGTCTTGTAACACGCTGTGACTAGCCCCTTAGGGGTTGTCAAGTGTGGTTTCTGGTAAATGGGATCGGCAACTAATCCGATCCGGAAACTCAGGAGAGTGACCTCATGGAGTGGGGATTCTTCGGTGCGGCGATTGGCGCCGGTATAGTGACGCTTGGTGCAGGTTTGGGTATCGGTAACATTGCCAGCCATGCGATGGACGGCATTGCCCGTCAGCCAGAAGCGTCTGGTAAGATCTTCACCCCGATGATCGTCGCAGCGGCGCTCATCGAAGGTGTCGCCTTCTTCAACGCTGTTATTTGCATGTTGATTGCCCTGAAGTAGGTGAATCGGAAGCTAGGAGTAATGATGAGGACAAGACTATCCCTCGTCGCTCCCGCGCTGCTCTTAGGCGCCGTGTCTGTACAAGCCTCCGAGGCTGAGGGGTTAGGGAGTTTGATGAGTCTGGCTCCCGGCAGCATGCTTTACACGTTGATAACGTTCGCGTTGCTGCTGCTCATCCTTTGGAAGTTTGCTTGGGGACCGATCGTCAAGGGTCTTGAATCGCGCGAGGAGAGTATCCATGGTGCGATTGAGGCGGCGCAGAAGGATCGGGACGAGGCGGCCAAGATGCTCGCGGAGTATGAGCAGAAGTTAAGGGCGACCTCGACAGAGATCTCAGATCGTTTGAATCGTGCTGAGAAGGATGCACAGCAGACGATCGAGTCGGCGAAACAGCAGGCCCGTGACGAGGCTGAAAAGCTTCGTGAGCAGGCGAAGCAGGAGATCGAAGCCTCCAAGGACAAGGTCGCGGCTGAGCTGCGGTCTGAGATGGCGAAGCTGGCGTGTGAAGTTGCAGCGGCAGCCATCGGTGAGAGCTTTGAACGTGACGATCATTTGCGCATCATCCAGCGTCGTCTCGAACAGGTGGAGAGCGGCTCGTGAGCGATCCGAAGCTGGGACGTCGGTACGCGCAGGCGTTATTCAACGCTGCCAAGGGAGAACGGGTGACGGATGAAGTTACGTCCGCAATGAACGATGTATTAGCGTCGTTGGTTGAAGATCGCACTTTCTGGATCTGGTGGCGTAGCCGTCGCATACCTATGCCCGAAAAGGTCGTTGCGTTGGACAAGGCGTTCAAGGATTTGAACATCGTGATCCGTCAATTCCTCAAGCTGTTGTTGGAAAAGAAGCGTGAGGAAATATTGCCGGACGCGGTTTCAGAGTATCGGATCATTGCCGACCGTGAGGCGGGCGTGATTCGTGCAGTCCTAACGACGTCGGTAGCGTTGGAGGAAGCGGAGTTGCTTCCTTTCCGCGAGATGTTGAAGAAGCGAGCGGGTGGTGAGGCGATCCTTGAGCATGAGGTTGACGCGAGCCTGATCAGTGGCTTCCGTTTACGTTATGGCGACAAGGTGATTGATGGCAGCGTTTCCCGTGCATTGGACACGTTGAGTCGTAAGATGACGGCTGGTGTTTAACCGTTTTCTTCTGTACGACGAGTAAGGAGCTGCGGCGAGGGCGTCGTGGCGGGGAATTGGGTGTGAACCTGGTTCCAGTTATGTCTATTGGTTGGCTCGTTGGAGGAGTCGATGCAAATACGGCCAGAAGAGATTACGTCTGTTCTTCGTCAACAGATCGAAGAGTACAAGGCGGAAGTTCAGACGGATGAGGTCGGCACGGTCATCATGGTCGGTGACGGTATCGCGCGAGTCCATGGTCTGGACAAAGTTCAGGCATCTGAGCTGGTGGAGTTTCCCGGCCAGGTGTACGGCATGGCGATGAACCTTGAAGAGGATAACGTCGGTTGCGTGTTGTTTGGCAGCGACGCCAATATCAAGGAAGGTGACATCGCTAAGCGCACCGGACGTCTGGTTGACGTTCCCGTTGGTGACGAACTTATCGGGCGCGTTATCAACCCGCTCGGTTTCCCACTGGATGGTAAGGGGCCGATCAAAACAGAGAAGCGCATACCGGTTGAACGTAAAGGTACCGGTGTTATCACTCGCCAGCCGGTGAGTGAACCGCTTCAGACTGGTATTAAGGCGATTGACTCGATGATCCCTATCGGTAGGGGTCAGCGTGAATTGCTCATTGGTGACCGTCAGACTGGTAAGACGACGATTGCCATTGATACCATCATCAGTCAAAAGGGTCAGGGCGTCATTTGCATATATGTCGCAATTGGTCAGAAGGGTTCGACCGTTGCGAACGTTGTGAAGACGCTTGAGGATAACGGTGCGATGGATCACACCATCGTAATCAGTTCAACGGCTGCAGAGCCGGCCCCAATCCAGTACTTGGCCCCGGCAGCAGGCGCTGCCATCGGTGAGTACTTCCGTGATCAGGGTAAGCACGCACTGTGCGTATATGACGACCTTTCAAAGCACGCTGTCGCTTATCGTCAGCTCTCGCTGCTGCTTCGTCGCCCACCGGGCCGTGAAGCGTATCCGGGCGATGTATTCTACCTGCACAGTCGTTTGCTTGAACGTGCGGCAAAGCTTCGTGATGACTTGGGTGGCGGTTCTTTGACTGCCTTGCCGATCATTGAAACGCAGGCTGGTGACGTTTCGGCGTACATCCCGACGAACGTTATTTCGATTACGGACGGCCAGATCTTCCTCGAGACGGAACTCTTCAACTCGGGTCAGCGACCAGCGTTGAACGTAGGCGTTTCAGTGTCTCGTGTGGGTGGTAACGCTCAGACGAAGGCGATGAAAAAGGTTGCGGGTAAGATCAAGCTGGAACTCGCTCAGTATCGTGACCTCGCTGCATTTGCGATGTTTGCTTCAGATCTGGATAAGACAACCCAAGCGCAGTTGGCGCGCGGTGAACGTCTTATGGAGCTCATGAAGCAACCGCAGTTCAGCCCGGTTCCGATGGCGAAGCAGGTTGTAACGTTCTGGGCAGCGGTTAATGGCTTCATCGACAAGATTCCGGTGAAGGAAGTACAGCGCTTCGAAACTGAGTTGGTGAAGTATGTCGGCAATAGCCATGCTGACTTGTACACCGACATCGAGACGAAGAAGTTTGATGACGACCTTCAGGCGGCGATTCGTAAGGCTGTCGAAGAGTTTGATGCGATTTTCCAGGTGCAAGCCTAAGCCCGATCGGCGGAGGGGATAGGTGAGGCGCGCGTTCCAGGGAGGGATTAGCGCGCCTCAAGCTGACTCCATTAGGATTTGTACATAGATGACATAGCTCGGCGGTACGATTGCCGGGATCAAGATCGTTTCGGAAGGAAGCTGAATGCCTTCACTGAAACAAATTAAGCGCCGAATCGGTTCGGTCAATAACACGAAGCAGATTACGCGCGCCATGAAAATGGTATCTGCGGCGAAGCTGCGTCGTGCTCAAGAGCAGATGATGGCGGCGCGTCCGTATTCGGACAGCTTGCGGGAATTGATCCGTGATCTGGCTGCCCGGACTGACCGCAACAAGCACCCGCTGCTGGCGGAACGTGAGCCTAAACACGTTGGCGTTGTTGTGATCACCTCTGATCGTGGCTTGGCTGGCGGTTTCAACATGAATGTGAACCGTCGAGCGTTAAAGGTCATCAAGGAGATGGAGCAGGAGGCGGAGGACGTTCGCCTGATCGCAGTTGGACGAAACTCCTACAATTTCTTCCGCAAATTGGATTACGATTTTATTCAGCATCACATCGGGTTGAGTAAAGACTTCACATTTGGCAAAGTGCTCTCTATCGGCGACGCAATTCGCACGGAATATGAGAAGGGCTTTGTAGTTGAAAACGGTCTTGACCGGGTGTACCTGGTTTATAACGAGTTCAAGAACGTGATTCAGCAGGATATCGTGGTTGAACAGTTGTTGCCGATCATTCCTGAGTTGAAATCCGATGAGAAATACCCAGTTGATTACCTGTATGAGCCCAGCGAACAGGGTTTGCTGGACAGCATTCTGCCTCGATATGCAAATGTGATGTTGTGGCGGGTGCTGCTTGAGAGTTTCGCCGCAGAGCATGCCGCTCGCATGAACGCGATGGAAAATGCGACAAAGAATGCTGGCGAACTTATCGATAGTTTGACGCTACAGTACAACAAGGCCCGCCAGGCTGCGATTACGAACGAGATTTTGGAAGTAGTCGCCGGCGCGGAAGGGTTGGAATGATTGTCCCGCTAGATTGGCGGACGCTGCACTGAGAGGGTACAGATGGCGGAAGGTGCAAAGGGATCCATCAAGCAGATCATGGGCGTTGTTGTGGACGTGGCCTTTGACGAAAAGAACATGCCACCTCTTTACCAGGCACTTGAGATTGATCGTGGTGAAGAAACGCTGATTCTGGAAGTGCAGCAGCACTTGGGTGGTGGTGTTGTCCGTGCTGTCGCTATGGACTCGGCTGACGGGCTGGTGCGTGGTCAGGAAGTATCAGACTCCGGCAGTCCGATTACGGTACCGGTGGGCGCTGCTACGCTGGGTCGGTTGATTAACGTTACTGGCGATCCGATCGACGGTCTCGGCCCTATTGTTGCCGAGCGACGTGCGATTCACCAGTTACCTCCGAAACTTGAAGATTTGACTGTTAATCCGGAGATGCTTGAAACCGGCATCAAGGTTCTCGACTTGATTCAGCCGATTCTCAAGGGTGGTAAGGTTGGTCTGTTCGGCGGTGCGGGTGTAGGCAAGACCGTGATCGTGCAGGAGCTGATCAACAACATTGCCAAGGGGCACGGTGGTATTTCCGTGTTCGCGGGTGTGGGTGAACGTACCCGTGAAGGCAATGACTTGCTTCGTGAAATGGTCGAATCTGGGGTTATGAATTTTGGGTCGGATTTCGATACTCACGAATTCGACGTCAAAAAAGTAGACATGGAAGCGCTGAAGACTTCCAAGGTGGCGATGTCGTTCGGTCAGATGAACGAGCCCCCGGGTGCGCGTCTTCGTGTTGCATTGTCCGGCCTGACTCTGGCGGAAGCATTCCGCGATGAGGGCAAGGACGTGCTGATGTTCATCGACAATATTTTCCGATTCACCCAGGCTGGTTCTGAAGTGTCCGCGCTCCTCGGTCGTATGCCTTCGGCGGTAGGTTACCAGCCAACGTTATCGACTGAAATGGGTCAGATGCAGGAACGCATTACCTCGACGAAAGTCGGTTCGATTACATCGGTTCAGGCGGTATATGTACCGGCTGACGACCTTACCGACCCGGCTCCAGCGACGACATTTGCCCACTTGGATGCTACAACAGTGCTTGCCCGTGAAATCGCGGCCCGTGGCTTGTATCCGGCGGTGGATCCGCTCGACTCGTCCAGCCGTATTCTCGATCCGAATATCATCGGT
The DNA here is from genome assembly GCA_913009835.1 of uncultured bacterium. Lineage (GTDB taxonomy): Bacteria > Electryoneota > Electryoneia > Electryoneales > Electryoneaceae > BMS3BBIN04. The sequence continues at coordinate 590 of CAJVXH010000101.1, read as the reverse complement.
CAGGATCACTACAACACAACACGTGCGGTACAGGAAATCCTCCAGCGTTACAAGGATTTGCAGGACATCATCGCAATTCTTGGTATGGATGAGCTGAGTGATGAGGACAAACAGGTTGTAACTCGCGCTCGTCGTCTGCAGAACTTCCTGACCCAGCCTTTCCACGTTGCGGAAGCCTTCACCGGTCGTCCGGGCGTGTTGGTGAGCATCGAAGAGAGCATTCGCGGATTCAAGATGATTATTAGTGGCGAATGCGATCACATGCCGGAACAGGCGTTCTACATGTGTGGTGACATCGACGAAGCGTTTGCGAACGCAAAGAAGCTCGCTTAGGTATAACGGACAGGCCTGTATTTATCGTGAACAGGCCCGTGCTTGCTTGCACCCGGTTATCCAGTTAACTCAGCCGGGGTCGCTTCTTGCCCCAGACATTAGATCGGAAGAGCACACGTCTGAACTCCAGTCACACTGATATATCTCGTATGCCGTCTTCTGCTTGAAAAAAAAAAAAAAAAAAAAATCATATAAAAGTTTACATCATAGATATCTAACATACTATATTAAAGTCTACACAACTATTTTACACAATA
>CAJVXH010000100.1 GCA_913009835.1 uncultured bacterium | reverse complement strand
TTTGTTTTTTGTTAATGATACGGCGACCACCGAGATCTACACTCTTTACCTACACGACGCTCTTCCGATCTCAGACAATTCCTTCAGATCGCTGTCATCAATAGTACCTGAGGGGAAGAAGCTGTCGTCGCCGACCTTGTCGCAGTTGTCGATTGCCCAGTCGCCGTAACTCTCAGCGAGGGTGACAAATTTCTCGTTTCTTGCGACGAAATCGGTCTCACTGTTTATTTCCACCAGGGCGCCAGCGGTGTGATCGTCGTTGATCCGTATCACGATGCGGCCTTCATTTGCCGAGCGACCAGCACGTTTGGCAGCACCTGAGATACCTTTTTCACGGAGCAATTTCACTGCGGCGTCGAAATCACCATTAGTCTCGTTCAGCGCCTTCTTACAATCCATCATACCCGCGCCAGTCTGCTGGCGGAGTTTCATTACGTCTTTCGCGGCTATCGACATCGGTCGACCTTTCTTGGAAAACTATCTAACCGTTATCAGCAATAGCTGGAGGTAATCACACTGCTTCTTGCCAGATTATTGCCGTATCAAATCATCAGTTTGTTCAACGGGAGTAGCCATAAAAAAGGGCGGTGTGATCATACCCGCCCTTGTATTTACTAACTCCGCTTGGCGGCGGCACCGCGTCGGCGCCGAGGTCCACCCTGCTTACGCTGTTTGTCTTCTTTCGGCTCCTCGTCCTTCTTTTCCTGCTTGTGCGCCTCATGCACCGCAAGACCCTCGATAACCGCATCGGTAAAGGTCTTTGTGATCAGGCCGATGGACTTGTAAGCGTCATCGTTGGCTGGAATCGGGAAGTCGATGTAATCCGGATCACTGTTGGTGTCCAGAATTGCGAAGATCGGCAGACCGAGGTTCCGTGCTTCACGAACTGCGATGTCCTCTTGCAGGGTATCAACGATGAACAACGCGGCTGGCAAACGCTTCATGTGGCGAATGCCGCCCAGGTTCATCTCAAGCTTCTTTCGCTGGATGTCCATCGAAAGGCGCTCTTTTTTGGTCAAGCTGTCATAGGTACCATCAACGACTTTCTTCTCGTACGCTTCCAGCTTCTTTATCGACTTGCGCATGGTCTGGAAATTGGTCAACATCCCACCCAGCCAGCGTTCGCAGACGTACGGCATATTGGAGCGTGTTGCTTCGGATTTGATGATGTCACGGGCTTGCTTCTTCGTCCCAACAAACAGGATACTGTCTCCACGTGCAGCTATGCTGGCAGCTGCAGCTTCAGCACTTTCCATCAACTTGAGGGTCTGGTTCAAGTCGATGATATAGATGCCGTTCTTTTCCATGAAGATGAATTTCTTCATCTTCGGATTCCACCTGCGGGTGAGGTGGCCGAAGTGGGATCCAGCCAGAATCAGTTGTTGAACGGTTACACGTGCCATCAGTACTTCCTTTCACTGCCCTCACCGACTCGAGGCAGGGGCGAATGAATCGCTCCCTTGGCCGGATACTTGGACGCTTGTGGTATCGCAATCATGCGACACTGATTTTCTTGTACACGGAGGGCCACCCTCCGCAGTGTAGCAAAAGATCGAAGGCATACAGCCTTCGATCTGAATAGAGACTGCAATTGTACCGGCAAGTTGAACCGGCATATCTCGACCGGGATCAGCGCTTGGAGAACTGGAACTTCTTACGGGCGCCAGGCTGACCGTACTTCTTACGTTCCTTCTCACGCGGATCGCGGGTGATATAACCGGCTTTACGCATGGTTGAACGCAATTTTTCATCGGTCTTGACCAAGCAACGCGTGATGCCCAGGCGGATAGCTCCGGCTTGACCGGAAAGACCGCCACCGTGGCACACGGCGTAAATATCGTACTTGCCGACACCTTCAATTATCGCCAGGGGCTGCTGAATGATCTGCAGCAGGATCTCGCGTTTGAAGTGGTCGAGCATAGTCCGTCCATTTACCACCACATTACCGCTACCTGGTGCCAACCAGACTTTCGCCACAGATGTCTTGCGGCGTCCGGTAGCATATACAGAATTTGCTGGAATCTTTGCCATAACTACAATCCTCTAGAGCGGAAATGGTTGTGGTTTCTGAGCGTAATGCGGATGATCAGAAGTCGTATACAGCTTCAACTTCTTGATTTGCCGGCGTCCCAACGGACCTTTCGGCAGCATTCCCCACACGGCTCTCCGAAGCACACGTTCCGGATGCTTCTTAAGCACATCAGCCAACAGTTGGTATTTCATTCCACCCGGATAGCCGCTGTGATGATGGTAGAGCTTCTGCTGCACTTTCTGCCCGGTGAACTTCAGCTTGTCCGCATTCGTTACGACGACAAAGTCGCCGCCATCAACATGCGGGCTGAATGTGGGCTTATGCTTTCCACGAAGCACAATAGCGATCTGGGAAGCGAGACGACCCAGGATCATACCTTCGGCATCTAACTCATACCAGTTCCGCACAACTGTGTCTTTGTTCAGATGATGGGTTTTCACAAGTCCCACCTTACGTTATTTACAAAGAAAAAGGGCCATATCCGCGGCGTATTCTGCCCTGCCGGTTACGGATACGCACCCGGTAATTCCGACTACAAAGCAGCCGAGATGATACAGCTCAAACGCTCAAAATGCAAGAGATCCCCCGGTCTCCGGGAGAGTTTCTCAGGGACGGCAAGATACACCATTGACCACGGCATGACCAGCGCGGCTCCGGTCTCGGAGGCATTTCAGCGGGAGTCGGGAGATTGGAGTCTGGAGGGTGTCATCCTGACACACGGCGTCTTTTTGCCGTGCGAGAAGGATCTCGTTTTTAATGTCCGCAACAACGTCCTCCTGAACCATGCCCCAGACATTCATGTCTGGGATAATCCAAAGCTGGATCGTTCGCTAACATGCCCCTGTGACCCGCGTATGTTTGCGGTTCGCAGGGATCATCCGAAGTCGAGTATTCACGTGTGTGTCTGACAGGCCCGTGTTTGCTTGCAAACGCGGGCCATCCGCTGTCTATTTCACCACCACGATCTTCTGAATCTGATCCATCCGGTTTGTGGCCCGACTTGATACCTCAAGTCGGGTATCCTGCACCGTCGCCCGCACGAAGTACAGGCCGCTCGCCATGTCTGATGCGTCCAACGTGAATGAATGGGTGCCAGCTGGAAGAGTGGCGTCGTTCAACAACGCCACTTCCTGCCCTAAAGTGTTGTAGACGCTGACCGCTACATCGCCCGGCTGCGGAAGGGTCAGCGTGATTGTGCTGACGGCGTTGAATGGGTTGGGGTAAGCATGTAATGTGACCACGTGTAGCCCGGTTTCGCTGAAACCGGGGTGTGGACTGTCGCGGTTGGGATTGTCCGGATCATACCCGTATGAACCGTCGCCACCCCACAAGCCAGGCCACCATGGATCGCCCCAAGCGCCGGGATCGCCGTAGCCCGGTCCGGACGGATCATCCACACCGACCTCGCCCTTCCAGAAGGTGAAGGCGCCAAGCCCCATGTTCGCCATCGGATCGGGATAGTTGCCGACATGGATCTCGTAACGATACAAGCCGTCCGGAGCGCTGGCCGGGATGGTCAAGGTCAGGTTGTCAGCCGTGATAGGTTCACCGGGCAGAAGGGTGATTGGGATGTTTTGCAGAGGGCGCAGTCCAGTACCGCCGGAACGTATCACCGATGCCCAAAGATTCAGTGTTGTCTCGTGAGTGAGGATGTTGGTCATGCTGCCGGAATAGGTGATGATCCCACCTTCAGTAGGGACTAGCGTTATCTCGGGAACGAGGTTTAGTGCCACCTCCGGTTCAAGTTTCAGCATATAGAAATCTGCTGAATTATGTGGATTATCACGGAATCTCTCGCCCGTGATCGCTATTCCACCATCTCGTGACTGGCAGATCGAATACCCTTGACCATTGGGGTAGGTGGTTTCCCAAAGGAGTTCGCCCTCAGAATCTGTTCGACCAATCCAGTAATAATCGTAGATGGGCCCGTCGCTGTCTCGGAGGGTGCCGGTGAGGATGAAGCCGCCATCCGGCATTTCTTGTACACAACGCGCATCAAAAGGACCTGGATAAAACTGTTCCCAGAGAATATTGCCAGCAAAATCCGTTCTTAGTAAGTAGGAATCATAGATTTCAGGAACGTTTTCATACATGTTTCTGCCTGAAACGACGAATCCACCGTCGGTGCATTCACGTACGCAGTAGCCCTTTGAATACACATTTTCAACACCAAGCGGTGGATAACGATTCATCCATTCAACCTGGCCATTACCATCGGTTTTCAGCAAATAGAGTTTGTCATCGCCAGTTCCATCATCGAAGTAGAAAAGCCCTGTACAAATAAATCCACCATCACTCGTCGGTTCGACGAACAGGTTCCAGGTCGCCCAGACATCAAACTCATACTGTTCCAACCATCGCTGTTCACCATCTGGTCCGAGACGCCAAAGGAAAGGGCGTCCACCTAACAATCCATATGCGATTACATCACCTCCGGGAACCTCACGAACACAACTCGTGCCATCATCGCCAAGTGGATTGCTGACCTGCGCGGACCAGAGCAAGTTGCCATTTGCGCTCACACGTGTGACATGAGCGGCGAACGTTGTATTCGGAGAGTATGACCACGTCCCTCCTCCGCCAATGAAATCACCGGATGACGTTTGTTCAACGTAGGAGAATCCGTCAGATAACTCTCCTCCCCAGGATTGTTCCCACACAGTTTCACCGGATTGATCAACTCGCATTAACCATGACGCCCATATTCCAGGTGTGTCGTTTGTCGATCCACATAGAATAAATCCTCCATCCCGGGTCGGATTGATACACCTGGCTTGTTCCTCAGACCCTCTATCCCATGTTCGCGTCCAAAGCGTGTCGGGGGGTTGGGAGTGAACGGATGCGGCAAGAACAACCAAGAAAATGAGTATACCAGTAGTTCGCATGATAAGCCTCGACAATTCGAACAAGATGAGGTACTGTTTCTCAAAACAAAATTAGCTAACCACTTGTATAAACCAAAATCGAGTGTATCTTATTAAAGGTACTCACCATATTCTGGAGGAACAATGAGATTCACAATTTTTTTATCCGGTTATGCCTTTAGTTCAGCCAACGTAATGGTAGTTGTTTGAAGACAGCGAGTCAGGAGTTTGTCAAAGATGGATTCGAGCTTCCATCGTCGGTTGAATCGGAAGGCAAATTCATCCAAATAGCGCTCCAGGTAACGTTTTGCGGGGTAGCGGTTCAGGGTTCCGCGCATCCACGCTTTGGCATTGGTGATGACCAGATGCACTTTGGGTAGACATTCAGTGGCTTTTTCCGGATCATTCAATGAAATCGGGCGATGTTTGTAATCCTCATAAAGGTGCTTGTAGGAGGCCCAACCATCGGTCATGAGCGTGGATCCGGGTTCGATATGGTCTTTCACAAACTGGCCAAGCGCCTCTTTTCTCGCATTAGGAATGGGCTCCAGATAGGCACGTCCCATGGTTTTTCCCTGGGTTTCGACCGCGACGGCGACGAGGGTTTTACCTTCCGCCCCGCGTCCCGTCTTGCCATGCCGCTTCGGGCCGATGAATGTCTCATCCACCTCAACGGCACCTTGAAGGGGAAAACGACCAGAAGAATCCATTCCCTTGCGCAGTTTGTGCAACAGCAGCCAAGCGGTGCGATAGGTACGGATACCGCATTTCCGTTGCAATTCCAGGGCGGATATTCCCCGCTTGTTGGTCGCAAACAGGTAAACGGCGAGGAACAGAGTTCGCAGGGGAAGATGGTGCTTATGAAACAGGGTTCCTGCAGTCACCGACGCCTGGTAACGGCAAGCGCTGCACTGAAAAGCGTCACGCGTTTGAAGGAAGCTGGCTTTCGTTCCGCCGCAACGCGGGCATACAAATCCGTCCGGCCAGCGCTGGTGGATAAGGTAATTTAGACATGCTTTTTCCGTTCCAAACTGTTCTTGGAACTCAAAGAAAGACAAGACCTTGGCCATGGATACCTCCGCTATCACTGAGTATTTGTTCAGTAATGTACGGATGTTCAGGAGGCATGTCAAGGGCAAGCTGAACTAAAGGCATAACCGGAAATATAAAAAACGATTGTGAAATATCGATAGATGCTTTATGTGGACTATTAAACTCTTCGATAATGACAAGATATTACGTAAAAATGTATAAGTCAAGTAAAAAGGTGTTCTCAGAAGTGCAGGCTAGACAATTAGGTGCTATGACTATACCAAACCCACATAATCATGAAAACGGTAAGATATATGATGAGATTGGTGGGTACGTACGTGATATATATGAAATGCAAAAACGTATACCAGATAAAGATATTGATGAAATACATAGAATGCAGGAGTATAAAGACTGTTGCAACAAAATCGATGATGCTGTGCGAATACTATTTGGCAAAAATGTAGACAGGATGTTGGAATGAGGCACTATACGATCTAAAGAACAGACAAAAAAAGCAGAGGAAAACAGTGCCATCACACGACATTATTGATAACCGTAACGAGATATTGGTTGATAACATTAACCAAATCCTAGAGTCGACAGATGCTGCAAAATTTGCCGTCGGATATTTTTTTATTTCCGGATTTACGGCGATTGCGGATAAGTTGTCAACTGTAAGAGATCTACGTTTGCTGATCGGTAATACTACAAATCGGGAAACTCTCGAACAGTTGGCTGAAGGGCGTAGAAGGCTAGACCTAGTCAAAGATATGCTAGAAGCAGAAAGATTCCCAAAACGGGCAAGCCAACCCATAATTGCTGGTGAAACTGCTGAAAATATACGTGGCAGTGTTGAACTGATGGATCAGACGGATCAGACTGAATCGCTTGTAAATGATCTAATTACCATGATCGAACAGAAACGTTTGAATGTAAAAATCTATACGAAAGGAAGGCTGCACGCCAAAGCATACATTTTTGATTATGGTGATATTTATGATGGTGACGGAAACCAAATTGAAAGACATGAAAACGGTATTGCCATTGTGGGATCATCAAATCTAAGCCTGGCAGGGATCGCCCACAATACAGAACTAAATGTGGTGGTACAGGGAAATGACAACCACGCAGAGCTAAGCAGATGGTTCGACGACCTTTGGAAGGAAGCTATTGATTTTAATGAATCCTTGATGGACGAATTGAAGTTGTCCTGGGCGGCTAATCCATTACGGCCCTACGATATTTACATGAAGACACTTTACACCCTTGTGAAAGACAGACTTGAAGGTTATGACGACAAAGAAATCTTGTGGGATGACGAAATAACCAAGCGACTTGCGGACTTTCAGACCGTTGCTGTGAAGCAAGCTATCCAAATGATCAGGCAATACAATGGCGCTTTCGTTGCTGACGTTGTAGGTCTTGGCAAGTCCTATATCGGCGCTGCAATCGTCAAACATTTTGAAAGAACAGAACATTCCCGTACTCTGATTATTTGCCCAAAACCACTAGTAGAAATGTGGGATCTATACAACGAGGTGTACCAGCTGAACGCCCGTGTTCTGTCAATGGGTATGCTTAAGGAAGATGGTGGATCAGTTAAAACACTGGTCGATGATCCGATTTATAATGATCGTGATTTCGTGTTGATTGACGAAAGTCATAACCTTCGTACCTCGGGGACACAAAGGTACAATGTTGTTCAGGCTTTCCTTGCGACAGGTCGTAAATGCTGTTTCCTTACCGCAACACCCCGTAATAAAAGTGCGTGGGATGTCTACAACCAGATCAAGCTGTTCCACCAAGATGACATCACTGACCTTCCCATTGACCCACCAAATTTGCGCGATTACTTCAAACTGATTGATCAGAACCAAAGAAGTATGCCAGACCTGCTAGCCAATATCCTTGTCCGCCGCACCAGAAACCACATCTTACGTTGGTATGGCTATGATTCTGAAACAGAAAAGCCCGTTGATTCATCACATTTTGAAGCATACCAAAATGGTACACGTAAAGCATATGTGTTGGTTGGGGGGAAGAAACAGTTCTTTCCAAAACGAGAGCTGGAGACAGTTGAGTATAGCATAGAGGATACGTACCAAGGGTTGTATGAAGAATTACGTGGATACATGGGCAAGGCCAAAAAGGGCCATCCGAAGAACCCACCCAAAGATTCTTTGTGTTTTGCCAGATACGGGCTATGGCATTTTGTAAATCCAGATAAAAAGAAGAAGGAACCATATGCTAGTCTTCATCGGGCTGGATACAACCTTCGTGGGTTGATACGTATTCTTCTTTTCAAGCGATTTGAATCTAGTGTTCACGCTTTCCAACAAACAATCGGCAGGCTAATTCGTGTACATGAAAACTTCTTGGTTTCACTTGAAAACGGAATTGTTCCAGCAGGTGAAGATGCGCAACGCATCCTATATGAAAGCGATTTCAGTGAAGAAAGCGAATCAGTTTCCGCGCTACAAAAAGTCACTAAGCGTTACGATGCATCAGATTTTGATGCCGCACGTTTAAGAGATCATATCGTTCATGACATTGGTATGCTGAAGCGGATCGCTGATTTAGTTGAACCAATTACTCCGGAAAAGGACGAAAAACTTCAAACTCTCTTCAGGCTATTGAAGAATGGAAAACTGAAGAGCGGCAAACGGCTGATATTTACCCAATATGCTGATACAGCCAAATACCTTTCTGACAATTTGAATCCAGACGGGATCCACAAAGATATCGATGTGATTTTCAGCGGCGATAAAAGCAAAGCTAGAGTAGTTGGTCGGTTTGCACCCAAATCAAATCCAGAATACAAAATGAAATCAGGCGAAACAGAGTTGATGACAGTCATTGCCACCGATGTCTTGTCCGAAGGTCTAAACCTCCAGGATTGCGATAATATTATCAATTATGACCTTCACTGGAACCCAGTGCGTTTGATCCAGCGGTTTGGTCGCATCGACCGAATTGGGTCTGATCACGAAGTGATCTACGGATACAATTTTCTTCCCGAAAAAGGCATAGAAAAACACTTGGGGCTGAAGGAAAAATTGCATAGTAGGATTCAGGAAATCCATGACAATATCGGCGAAGATTCGGAAATATTGGACAAAACCGAACGGTTAAACGAAGAAGCCATGTACGCCATTTATGAAAAGAATGGTGGTCAGCTAAGTTTTCTTGAAGACGATGAAGGATCCCTCCTGGATATCAATGAAGCGGAAGAAATTATTCGACAGCTTCAGCGTGATGAGCCAGAAGAATTCGAACGTATTTCGAATCTGCGTGACGGAATCAGGGCATGCAAACCGGCTGCATCTGATGGGCTGTTTGTATTCTGCCAAGCTGGGAATTTCCAGCAGCTTTATATGCTGGATGAGAATGGGAATGTTGAAACGAAGGAAATTCCACGAATCCTGGGACGAATCAAGTGTGGACCAGAACTACAAGGTAAACCGCTGCCAAAGGATTTCAATGCAGCTGTCATGAAAGTTAAGGAACAGTTTATTTATGAGACAAAGAGGCGTCAGGCAGAAAGAGACAGAACAGTTTCTCTTTCACTTGGGCAAAGATATGTTTTGAAGGAACTGCGAATTCTGTTCAATAAAACAGATGATGAAAATATCCATGACCAGATCAACGAATTAGACAAAACCTTCCGCAAACCGATGACTGCGGCCATTAATCGTGAATTGAATAGAATTCGAAGGAATAGCCTCGTTGACCAACACCTACTTCAATCGCTTATCCAACTTTATCATCAACACGATATGAAGGATTGGGCAAGTCGGTCCATGCTCCGGAAAGTAAACGACGATATTCCCAGGATTGTATGCAGTGAAGGGTTGGGATAGATGGTTCCTTTCTAGCCGGTCAGCAAGGATGGATACACGACCAAAACAAGTGGTTCCAAACTTAAGCAACTGGTACTATGGGTATGATGCATCCCGGTTTCCGGCAGATCGATAGCGATCACAAGCTTAGCAAGGAGATTCAGTCACAATGAAGATCCGGCATCTATCCATCAAAAACTTCCGTGGGATCAGGTCTCTGGAATGGACGATCACCAGTGATTTTATCTGCCTGATTGGGCCGGGGGATTCTACAAAAACGACCATTCTTTCAGCTATTGAATTCGCACTGTATCCGTATTGGAATCCCTCCTTCGACGATTCTGATTTCTTCAATTGTGACACCACCAAGCCCATTCTGATTCAAGTGACGATTGCAGATCTTCCAGAGAAGCTAACTTTGGAAGATAAATTTGGTCTGGATCTACGTGGCTTGAACGATTCCAATGAACTTCACGATGAACCTCAAGATGGTGATGAACTAGCGTTAACGATTCAACTATGTATTGATGACTCACTGGAACCAGAATGGAGGGTTTACACTGATCGAAAGCCAGATGGGAAACGCATCAGTCATCGTGACCGCGAATCACTCGGCATGGTCAGGTTAGGTTCATACGTGGATCGTCATCTGACTTGGGGACGTGGCACTGTTCTGTCGCGATTAACAGGGAAGATCGAAGAACTACCTGCCCTAATCGCAAAGGCACAAAGAGATTTGCGTACCAGTTTTAACACAAGTCAGATGCCAGAACTTGAAGAAGCCAGGAAAGCCGCCATAGATGCTGCAAGGTTGTTTGGCATTAGTGCACGGAATGAATACACGACAGACCTGGACACAAAGAGTATCAAATTCAGTGAAGGTGGGATTGCTCTTCATGACGGTAAAATCCCAGTTCGTATGGCGGGACTTGGGTCCAAACGACTTTTAACTATTGCATTGCAACGGTCAACAGCGAATCAGGCTGGAATCACTTTAATCGACGAACTAGAACATGGCTTGGAACCCCATCGCATTATCCGATTGATCAAAGCACTTCGAAATACGGGTGAGGAACAATTTGGACAGACCATTCTGACATCCCATTCCCCAGATGTGGTATGTGAAATGAAGGTACAGGAACTGTTACTGATCAGATCGGCTGGAGGGGTGACGAAAATAATCGAAATCTCTACAGATATTCAAAACATCGTCCGGTCACAACCCCACGCGTTCTTGGCTCGTAATATCCTTGTCTGTGAAGGCAAAACCGAAATCGGGATATGTCGCGCACTTGATACCTCCTGGATAGAAGAGGGTGATGAATCACTTGCTTATCGCGGAGTAGTACCTGTCGATGGTGGTGGTTCAGAATGTGCAAAACGTGCAGAAATCTTCAAGAAGCTGGGTTATAAGGTTGCCCTCTTCGCAGATTCTGATGTTGAACTGCGTCCAAGAAGAGATGAACTTGAAGCTGGTGAAATCCGGGTGATCGCTTGGAATGATGAATTTGCGGTTGAACAACGTGTCGTGAAATCGCTACCATGGGAAGGTGTGAAAGAGGTAGTCGCAGTTGCGATAGAAGAATTCGGTATAAAAGCAGTTACGGCGAGGGTGAAAAAAGAACTGGAAGACGATGTAGATCTTCCAGAAAATCATGATGAATGGGAAGACACAGCTAATCTACGCAATGCCATAGCTAAGGCCGCAAAGAAGAATGAGAAGAAAAGCAGGGGTTGGTTCAAGCAAATTGCTCTTGGTGAAAAGCTGGGTAATGTTGTCGTCCGACATTTTGCTAGTATAGAAGTAACAGATGATTTGATCGTAAAACTGAACGCGCTTCGTCAATGGATTCATACCGATGACTGATGCAAAACAACTGGCATCAGCTGAACGCGCAGCCCTGATTGCACCCGCAGGATATGGAAAAACACACATGATTGCCGAAGCTGTCGCGAATCACAGTAAAGGCAAGCAGCTGATCCTGACACATACTCACGCTGGTGTTGATGCGCTTCGGAAGAAACTGCGTTTACTTGGGGCATCTTCGTCCTCTTTCCATGTTGAGACTATTGCAGGCTGGGCGTTAAAGTATGCAGCATCCTACCCTATGCTTTCTTCTCTCGATATTCAAAAACCACGTGCACAAGATTGGAATCTTGTATACCCTGCGGCACGCATCGTTATCGCTGATACACCTGTTACATCAGTTGTCAGCAGAACTTACGCTGGTGTATATGTTGATGAATATCAGGACTGCACTATCGATCAACATGATTTAATCCTAGCTTTGGCTGATATATTGCCATGCAGAATCTTGGGAGATCCACTTCAGGGCATTTTTGATTTCAAGGGCATGAAACCTGTCAACTGGGTAGATCACGTAGACTCCAATTTTGAATCCCTTCAAGAGTTGGAATATCCGTGGCGATGGAAAGACAAGAATGTCGCGTTGGGTGAGTGGCTGAAGGAAGTTCGTCAGAAATTGCTTTCACGTGAGCCCATTGATTTGGCTGCTACCCCAAGCAGATCCATGGACTACTATGAATTAAAGACTCCTGAGGATCAAAGGAAAGCTGGTTGGAAACTAGTTGGCCGATGTAAAAAAGAAACAGGAATCGTGATATTTAACCGAGAACAGGTAAACCACTGTGCAAAGTATGTGAACGTGAAAAGCCCTGGATGGTTTAGTTGCATTGAACCAATTGAGAGCAAGTTACTTGATGAATCAGCCAAGGCCATAGGATCGACAACTGGAAATGCAAGGGCGCTGGCAGTAATAAAATTTGCGGAAAAATGTATGTCGCAAATCAAGTCCAATACGAAATCAATTGTGGCAATTCTAGAGTCTGGCAGGAAAGGCACCAATTTGAGGAAAAACGTAGAGCAGTTCAGCTTTCTGCAAAGAATCACTTCTGACCAGTCTGTCAACCATGTAGTTGATGCGCTGATTTCATTTCGCAGAATGGATGGGGTTCGCATATTCAATTATGAATTGTATGGTGAAATGATACGTGCCCTTAGAGAATTCAGCAGCGGATCATACGATTCACTTGCAGACGCAGTTTGGCATGTCAGAAATCGAACTAGAATTCTTGGACGCACAATCCCCCGAAAAACGGCTAGCAGAACCGTATTAATCAAAGGCTTAGAATTTGAACATGCATTAGTGATGAACGCTGAAAACTTCGACGCGCGAAATCTATATGTTGCTTTGACGAGGGGAGCGTTATCGTTGATGGTTGTATCCAGATCGCCAGTACTTCGTCCGGCGTATTAACCACTAGGGACAATTACTTTGATAAAACACGTTCACTACGTCGATTCACAAGATTCGTCACATCGGTTGGTCATAGAACTGGACCCATCGAAGACGCCTTCAATGCCGTATGGCGCCATCGAATGGGTGTACGACC
>CAJVXH010000099.1 GCA_913009835.1 uncultured bacterium | reverse complement strand
CCGGTCATAATTTCATCGACGAGGCTGTCATTGCTGCGTCCCTCAGCTTCGGCTTCGAAGCTGGGCAGGATACGGTGGCGCAGCACATCGTGACCAATGGAGCGGATGTCTTCCGGGATTACGAACGCTCGTCCCTGTAGAACGGCCCAGGCTTTGGCTGCCTTGATGAGGAAGAGGGTAGCGCGTGGGCTGGCTCCGTAGTTGATCAGCTCTTTCAAGTTCTCCAGGCCGTGATCCTCGGGGTTCCTGGTGGCGAAAACGATGTCTAGTACGTAGTTCTCGATTTTTTCGTCCACGTAAACCTGGTCAACGATCTTGCGTGCGTTGAGAATATCTTCCGGCTTGATGACGGGCTGGATTTCCGGTAGAGCTTCTATACTACTGTGTAAGCGCAGAATTTGTTTTTCTTCGGCGCGGGAAGGATACCCCACCTGTAGCTTGAGCATGAAACGGTCAAGCTGTGCTTCCGGCAGGGGATAGGTGCCCTGTTGCTCAAGTGGGTTCTGTGTGGCCAGCACGAGGAACGGATTTGGGAGTTTGTGTGTTTCCTCACCCAGGGTGACTTGCTTTTCCTCCATGGCTTCGAGCAGTGCTGATTGAACCTTTGCAGGAGCGCGATTGATCTCATCCGCCAGAATGAACTGGGCGAAAATGGGTCCGGTCTTGGTCTCGAAGGTGCCTTCGCGCGGATTATAGATCAGTGTTCCGACCAGATCGGCGGGGAGCAGGTCAGGCGTGAACTGGATGCGGTGGAAGCTGCCATCCACGGCAGAAGCCAGGCTCTTGACTGCCAGAGTTTTAGCCAGTCCCGGCACACCTTCCAGGAGAACGTGTCCATCGGCCAACATACCTACCAGCAGACGTTCTACCATGTATTCCTGGCCGACCAGTATTTTTCCAACTTCCTCGGTGAGTTTCCGCAACGGTTGGCTGATCGACTGCACTTGTTCAGTTACAGCCTGGATATCCTGATTCATCGATTCCTCAGTCCTCAGTTACTTTGATCGTTTGGGAATTTGATGGTGCAAATGCATAACAGGTTACAAGATATCAGGCACTGGAAACCCAACTACCTGCTTACCTGAAGGCATCTCCACTATTTCGTTGCTTCGGTCACTCAGCACCAGTTATCAAAGTTCCCACCGTTGTTGAGGTTGGTGGTGTCCTGTTACGAGCGAGGCTTGAGAGTCAAAACAGCAGCTTTTTGTGTTATTTCTTACAAATCTTCTGCCATACGCTTGCATACTCTAACTTACTTTTATATTATTCCCTCAGGCGAGGTCGTCATTCGGTTATACGTGCGTTAACAACTAAAATCAGAGTGCAGTAAGGCTCGGACATTACTATCAGGGCGCTCACGAGGCCCTATGACGACCAGACGGAAGTCAGATGCCATCCTTGAACGGATGGCATTCGTCGTTTAAGTAGATTTCACTCCATTCCAATCTTCGAGGCACACTCCTATTCTGTGAAAAGACAAGTAGCGCTGTTGCGTGAGTTGAGAATCATCATTACTTTCCTCTCAGAAACGAATCAGGGTTGATTGAATAAAGGATTCATTTCCAAGCGACAAGTACGGGAGGCAACCATGGACCGGCAGGTAATTATCGCGCGGAATATCCGTGCGAGACGTGAGGAACTCCGATTAACTCAAAAGGATGTTGCAGAAAGATCATCGCTATCTGTTGCTGGGTATCGGAAAATTGAATCAGGAAAGGTTGAAGAGCCCCGAATGGCGACCTTAACTAGTATAGCAGTATCACTGAATTTGCCATTGATGACCCTTTTTGAAGAACCGCGTTCCCTGGTATCAGTCCGTTTTCGAGCGCAAAAGAAGGTACGAGTGAGACAACGTATTATTGAATCAATGGCACGGTGGCTTGAAGACTATGAGTATCTCGAAGATGTGTTGGATGATCATCGACCTTTCAAACTAGCTCAGGTTGCCAGCCAAGTAAGCACCTATCATGGTGACGATTCCAAGCCTGTTTATGCCGCTAAGTTGGCTCGTGAAGCTATGGAATTGGAAGAAGATGAGCCAATCTTGGATGTGGTTGGTTTGTTAGAATGGATTGGGATCAAAGTTCGGATGATGAAATATACTAACGACGGCTTCTTTGGGTTGTCTGGTTGGGGAAGTTCCTACAACTCTCCGGGTGTGATAGTTTGCGACAATAATAGCATTTCAACTGAACGAAAGATTTTTAGCGCTGTTCATGAAATGGGGCATCTGCTCCTTCATCGAGATGAGTACGATATCAGTCATGAAAACGAAATCAAAGAGCATGAAGACGAAGCGAACTCATTTGCTTCGCACTTCTTAATGCCTGATAGTCGCTTTCAAGAGAAATGGCGCGAACTTAGTGGGAAAAGCGCATATGATCGCGTGATGATCATCAAGAGGGTTTTTGATGTCAGTTACAAAACTATATTGATGCGGCTGGTTGAACATGGCGCGGTAGATTATGCCGAAGCACAAAAATATATATACAACAATCATCGGATCAAGGAAAATCGAAAGCTGGGTAGCAAAACTGAACCTTACGCTATTGGACGTGAATACCCTTTCATCGCTCGACGGTTGGACAATCTTGTTCGGCAGGCAGTTGAAGGAGATCTGATCACTGTCAGCCGCGGTGCTGAGATCCTTGGAATGTCAAATACCGATATGCGACAGGTAATGCAGGAATGGAACTGGGCGCTTGCGGGGTGATTTGAAATGGGTTGTATCGTTGATGCAAGTATAGTGGTTGCCTACCAGCGAATTGGAAGACTGGATATCCTGCGTCTGTACTCAAGTTCAGTGCAGGTTCTTCATGTATCAACTCCCATGCTAAACGACGAATTGCCCAATCTTTCCCTTACACAACGGGGCTTCTTCAAGTCGTTGGAACCAACACTTGATCAAGTTTTCGCTGCAAGTCTATCCCGTGGACCGCTAAGCAGTTATGATCACTTATGCCTTGTTCTAGCTCGCGACCACAGTTTTAGCTTGATGACAAATGATAGTCCATTAGTTGAGCATGCACGCCGTGAAGGGATTGAAGTAATTCGCAATCCAGGGTTGCTGAAGGTTATGGTAGATTCGAACCTGCTAACACCGGTAGAAGCCGCCGATGTTGCCAATCTTATCCATGAAGATGATCCTAGGCAGATTGGAGCTCGTGTTTTACATCGATTTATTATTGAGCTTGGGGTCTGACGAAATGAAAATGATTGAATCTGCACAACCAGCTATAATTCATATTATCGATAGTAACGAATTTCACCTCCTCGTACAGACTTGTCGATCTCACCCATCCAGAAGACGCGTTGTCCCATCACCCAGGTTCCGAAGGTCGAACCTCTGACCGTGGTCCCATGCCACGGCGACCACTTCGTCTTGGTCAATTGGTTCTCGTCAAGGATGGTGTGGGGTGCGTAGAGGTTGACCAGTGCGAGGTCGGCGTCATACCCAGTAGCGATCTGTCCCTTGTTGGCGATGGACCACACTTCCGCCGGTTTCTCACACATCCAGCGCACCACCTGTTTCAACGAACACGCGCCCTTGTTGACCTGGTCGAGCATCAGCATCAGTGAGTTTTCGATGGCAGGAATTCCTGAGGGTGATTTCGGATAGGGTTGCGCTTTTTCCTCGAGTGTGTGGGGAGCGTGGTCGGTGGCGATCAGGTCGACGTCTCCGTTCAGCAGACCCTGCCAGAGGCCGATGTTATCGTCAACAGTCTTGATTGACGGATTCATCTGGATGCGTGAGCCCAGCTTGCGATAATCGTTGATGTTGAAGAAGAGGTGATGGGGGCATACTTCGGCGGTGACCGGTGCCCCAGCCTCTTTTGCTGCTCGAATCAAAGGGACTTCGTCGGCGGTGGACATGTGGAGAACGTGGAAACGGTGATTGTGTCGTGTGGAAAGATCGATAGCCCGTTTGGTCGCGATGAGCGCTGCTTCGTGATTGCGGATCTTGCTGTGAACCCAGACCTCGACTGACTCCTTCCCGTCGAGATACTCGTGCATATTCGCTTGGACCGTGGCCTCATCCTCGCAATGGGCGCAAATGGGGAGCGTGGTTTCGGCGAAAATGGCCTCTAGCGCTTCCTGTTTGTCCACGAGTAGGGTGCCGGTGCTGGACCCGATGAAGATTTTGATTCCGGGAGTGCGTTTTGCGGCTTTCAGCTCGCCGAGGTTATCGAGAGTAGCGCCGATGTAGAACCCGTAATTGACCAGGGATTTCTCAGCAGCGAGGTCGAGTTTTGCATCCAGCGCTTCGAGAGTGGTCGTGGTCGGATTGGTGTTCGGCATCTCGAGGAAGCTGGTCACCCCACCCTTGGCACATGCCATCGTGGCAGTGCGCAGGTCTTCTTTGCTGGTGTGTCCAGGATCGCGGAAATGGACCTGGTCATCGATCACTCCGGGGAGGAGATGGAGACCTCCCGCCTCAACGACTTGGTCGGCAGATGTTGAGTCCGGTGCATCGACATCGACAATGAGTCCATCCTCGATGAGGATATTGCTCTCCCGGATACCATCCGGAAAGACACATGAGGCACCGCGAATCAGAGTGTTCATGGGCATATCGGGGTTAGTTGTCGTGAAGATGAAAGGTACTGTCCTCCGGCGTGATTGTCAGCATGTATGGGTTGCCAGTGAGGGCTTTCAGGGTGTAACGTTGGGACAAACATACATGGCGGTAAAATATGCCTGAAGGCAACCCGCAGGAGGAGATGTGAAAACGAAAGTATTGTTGATTTCGGTAGCGATGCTGATAATGGTTCTACCTGTGATGGCTCGTGAATCTCTCTATGGGATTCAACTGGGTTTTCATAATCCCAAGGTAGCTAAAACTGGATTCATCGTTGGCGGGTCAGTTGGCACGGCTATGGATGAGCGTTTCGATGTGGAGCTGAGTTTAGATTTCTACCGTAAATCTTATGAGGAAACCTCGAAAATCTATGCCGGTGGTGGAGGTATTCAACCGAATAACGAAGCCATTCTGCTGGAGTCCAGCGTGTTGATGCTGCCATTAATGGCACATGCTCGGTTCAAGGTGCCGATGTCCGAACAATTTGGATATCCAGTTCTACCCTATGCCCAGGTTGGATTTGGGTATATCATGAGCTGGAACAATTACAAGAACTTCGCCGACAAAATAGACGACAGTAAATATTTTGGAGGTTTCGGACTGCGTTTCGCGCTTGGTGCCATGTACCAGGTTGGTAGTTCTTCGCGAGTGTCGCTTGAGGCCTATTACATGTGGGCATCTCTTACACGCGAGGAGAAAGACGCAGTTGAGGGGAATCCGGTAAGATCAGAGCTGGACATGTCTGGTGTGGGAATACGGCTGGGGTTGCATTTTAGTATGAGTTCGTCTAACTGACAGGTAATTGACCTGACAGGAAATCGACAGTCCCGTGTTTGCTCGAATCCGGTTATCCAGGTAGCCCAGCTTATGGATATGCCCCTGTTACCGCCGTAGGCGATAACAGGGTTGATCCGCAAACCAGTCATTGCGTGTTTTTCTTTCAGGACACAGGCGATAACCCCTGCGAACCGCCAACTGACGCGGGTCACAGGGGCATGTCTTGCATCTGATAGCGTAAGTGAGAGAACCATGGCATTGCAGATTGAATTTAAGAACGGTGACAGCGTTGAAGTTGCCGAGGGTGTCAGCCCGGTTGACATGATGGAACAGGCTGGCGTAAAAGCGAAAAAAGTGATCGCAGCGAAGATCGACGATGAGATCATCGATCTGAACCAGCCAATACCTCGCAGCGGCCTTTTATCATATTTGCCGAAGTGTGATGGCAAGAAGCCTTGCAACCCGGAATCATTGCACGTGTTGCGTCACACCGCAGCTCATGTAATGGCTCAAGCGGTGATGCGTTTGTTTGACGATGTCGAGTTCGCTATCGGACCGACCATCGAGGATGGATTCTACTACGATTTCGACCTGGAGCATCGTCTGTCCGACGAAGACTTCGAGGCCATCGAAGCCGAGATGCGGAAGATCATCGCGGCGGATTATCCGGTGGTACGTCGTGAAGTAAGCGACGACGAGGCAGAAGAAATTCTCGGATCGCAGAAGGCTCAGTTCAAACGTGAGCTGATCAAGGGTTTGGAAGGTCAGCAGCTCAGCTTCTACACTCAGGATGATTTTACTGACTTGTGCCGTGGGCCGCATTTGAGCAGTACAGGCCAGATCGGCGCATTCAAGCTGTTGAGTGTGGCGGGTGCGTACTGGCGGGGGCGTGAGACCAACCCGATGCTGCAGCGCATATATGGCACCGCCTTTTTCACCGAAAAGGATCTGAAGAAGTACCTGAACCGTCTGGAAGAGGCGAAGAAGCGCGACCATAAGAAGTTGGGCGCACACTTGAACCTCTTCATGTTCGATCAGAGCGGGCCGGGCTTCCCATTCTGGCAGCCTAATGGTGTGGCGGTCTATCGTCAGGTTGAGAACCTGATGTATGAGAAGATGGATGAATATGAATACGATATGATCCGCACCCCGTTGATTCTGAACGAGCAATTGTGGCGTGAATCCGGCCACTGGGATCATTATCGGGAGAACATGTATTTCACCGAGATTGACGAGAAAGCATTCGCGGTCAAACCGATGAACTGCCCGGGCGGCACTCGAGTTTATAAGAACGGTTATTATAGCTACCGTGATCTGCCGGTACGTCAGGGTGAATTCGGCATAGTGCATCGTCATGAGAAATCTGGTGTGCTCAGCGGTTTGTTCCGGGTGAGAAACTTCACCCAGGATGATGCCCATATCTACTGCACTCCCGACCAGGTGGTTGATGAAATCGTCGGTTGTCTGAAGATGGTCAGGGATGTGTACAGCCAGTTTGGTTTTGAAGGTTATAACTTCGAGCTGTCCACACGTCCGGAGAAGAGCATCGGTTCGGACGAGATGTGGGCGATGGGTGAGGGCGCGCTTGAGAAGGCGCTGGAGCGTGAAGGCATCGACTACCAGTTGAATCCCGGTGATGGCGCGTTTTACGGGCCGAAGATCGACGTCCACATCCGGGACGCCATCAAGCGTACCTGGCAGTGTGGAACTATTCAGGTTGATTTTTCGATGCCGGAACGTTTTGATCTGAATTATGTCAATGAAGAGGGCGAGAAGGTTCGCCCGGTGATGATTCACCGTGCGATATATGGTTCTTTCGAGCGTTTTATCGGCATTCTGATCGAGCATTATGCAGGCAAGTTTCCGACCTGGCTGGCACCGACACAGGCAGTTGTGATTCCGGTGAGCACCGAGAGGTTCAGCGATTATACTGCTCAGGTTTATCAAGAGCTGAAGGCGGCTGGTGTGCGTGTTATTGTGGATGACCGAAACGAATCTCTCAACAAGCGCATCCGTGAGCAGCAGAAGCAGTATGTGCCGTATATGCTCGTTGTTGGCGAACGTGAGGAAGAGAGCGGTACTGTCGCTGTACGTCGCCGCGACGGTGTTCAGGTTCCTGAACCGATAGCGGTCAGCACGTTTGCCAAGTTGGTGCTTGATGAGCAGGCATCACGCACGATAGGGTTGACCATTGGTCAGCCGGAAAATGAGAGTGCTTGATATCTGAAACCTGATTGGCTCTATCCAGCCGTATCCTTTTCCGGATACGGCTATTATTGTGTCGCTCAGGTCTGTACTCTCGCTTCATTTGCGGTATATTGTGCGTGGAAATATTCAAGAGGAGAATACGAATGCGTACCCGTGCTTTGGTTCCGTTGCTCATTGCGTTGCTATGTGTGTTTAGCACTGCTGACGCGTCCTTGTACGAGACAGATGAATCAGTGATAATCGAAGAAGGGACGACGATTCCTGAGAATGTCATTCTCACGGGTCGCACGGTTAGAGTTTATGGTGATGTGCTCGGCGACGTTCTCACCGGCTGCCGCTACTATTCACAGCACGGTCGTGTGTTTGACAACGTTTTCGCAGCCTGCCAGACGGCAGATATCCTTGGGCGGACTGAAGATATTCTCATCTTTGCTCAGACGGTGAACATCTCTGCAGATACTACTGGAGACATCCGTGGCGCAGCCCAGACCTTCAATATATATGGATATGTTGACGGTGATCTGATGGTGGGCGCAGAGTCGGTATACATCGGCCCGGATGCAGTGGTGACTGGTGATATGTATGTCGGCGCAGCTAAAGTAACCATTCTGGGTGAAGTGCTGGGTGACGTTAAAGGTGGTATGGACCAACTGACCATCGGTGGCACCATTCAGGGCGATGTCGAAGCCTGGTGCGATGATTTCACGTTTATAGGGTCAGGTGAAATCAAGGGTGATTTGGACTACCATGCTGAGAATGAATACAACTTTGGAGTATCTCCCAACGTACACGGTCAAATTGAGTTTATCCCCCGCGTCGAAGACGAGGGCGAACAGAATCCATTTGCGAATTTTATTTTCGGATTGATTCTGTTGGTTACAGCGCTGGTGACGGCATTCCTGTTGGTGGGAGTCTGGCGCCGAGGGGTTGAAGGTTCATCGATTGCGATGGAGCGGCGCCCGGGACAGACGATTGCAGTGGGCTTACTTGGCTTTGCTGCAATCCCCGTCACGGCCATCATAGCGATGTTGCTGGTGGTTACTTTCCCGTTGGGAATTATGTTACTGGCTATGTATCCGATCCTCGCATACATCGGTTGGGTGATGTTCGGCATCTGGCTGGGCAAAACATTGCTGGAAGGATTGTTACGTCGTGATGTTTCGCTCTGGCTGGCTGCGCCGTTTGGCGTGTTGATATCAGGGATACTAGCTTATGTTCCCTGGATAGGTTGGTTTATCGCAGTGATCACCACGACTATCGGAATGGGAATGCTGATCATGCAGATGATTGGTCTTCGCAAGCTGCGGACGTGGTAATGAAGTCATCCTGAACGAAGTGAAGGATCTAGGTTTTGACCTTTGGATGATCCCGACTTGACGAGCAAGTCGGGGCAGACTTCAGCATATGCCCACGACATTCATGTCGTGGCTAATCCGCGCTTGCACTCCAAGCACGGGCCTGTCTTAAAGAAAAACGCTCTGCGGCAGGACTACGAAAGAGTCATGACTGAAGTAAGGAATTCAGTCAGTCTGAAAAGTTGGGGTTGACGTGGCGGAAAAGACGAAGCGAATACTGGTAACTGGTGCCCTCGGACAAATCGGTTCGGAACTCGTGCATCGACTGCGCGAGATGTATGGCGGTGATGGGGTTGTTGCTTCAGACATGCGTGATCGTGCACCTGCCGCAATGACGGACAGTGGTCCATTTGAACATCTCGACGTGTTGGATGCTGAAGGTCTGGCAGCACTTTGCCGCCAGTATGAGATCGGACAGGTCTATCATCTCGCTGCTATTCTCTCAGGAGTTGGTGAGCTGAAACCGGACCTCGCCTATAACGTTAACATGACCGGTTTGAAGAACGTGCTTGACGTGGCGAAAGAGATGAAGATGAGCCGGGTTATGGTCCCGAGTTCAATCGCAGTTTTTGGCCCGAGCACTCCACGTGATAACACACCGCAGGAAACTCTGCTTCGTCCGATCTCCATGTATGGTGTGACCAAGGTTGGCGGCGAATTACTGTGTGACTATTACTGGCAGAAGTATGGTTTGGATGTACGTGGAGTCCGTTACCCCGGTTTGATATCGCATACAACCCTTCCCGGCGGTGGCACGACGGACTATGCGGTGGCGATCTACTATGACGCGATCCTGAAAGGCAGTTTCGAGTGTTTTGTTAGTGAAGACACGGTGCTTCCGATGATGTATATGCCGGATGCGTTGCGAGCGTTGATCGAACTCGCTCAGGCCCCGAGTCAAAATCTTCGCTATCGAAATGCTTACAATCTGACGGCCTTGAGTTTTTCAGCTGGTGAACTGGCATCTTGCATTCAGGAGCGAATTCCTGACTTCAAGATCATTTACAAACCTGACTACCACCAGGAGATAGCAGACAGTTGGCCTCGCAGTATCGATGACAGCGCTGCCGCTGCAGACTGGAACTGGGCGCCCGAGTATGATCTGGGCAAAATGACAGACGATATGCTGGCTGAACTGAGAAAACGTTTGAAGGACGAAGTGGTTAGCGGCTAGCTCGGTGTGTTGAAGTTCCTATAGCCCACGACCCATAGCCCAGAGAGCTACCCACCTGATGTCAGCTTTGAGCCTCGCCTGTTAATTGCGTATAGCATCCCTTCGATCTACATTGGCGGTTTTTCATTTTGGGAGAATTACGAGTGGCACATCCATTGGTGGATATTGTAATGCCGGAGGCGTTGGGCCTTATATGGCATGAGCATTGTCATCAAGTTCAGATCGGCCCATTCAGCTTTCCCGGTGACGTATCTATCCCGGTCTCTGACTCCGGCAATGAGTTGGCTCGTGAAGGATGGCTGAACGTTCCATTCGCCGGACGACCTCCGGTCTCTGCCGGATTGGAAGGGGAGGGGTCAGATGCGGATGCGACTGAGTTGCTTCGCGCAGCCCTGGAAGATCACCTGGTTCCGGGATCACCCGATCATCAGCGTCTGGTTGATGAGATTGCAAGATGTCTGCTGATCCATTCGACTTTCGGTGCTGGCGAAAAATGGCATGAAGAGTCGCGGGTAGTGTTCGAACGGGCGAGCGAGGGAGCAACGCTGTTTGAGATCCTAATCCGGAGAGCGCAAGTTCGAGTCGGCGAGGGCGTTCACTATTTGCAGCAGAAAGACGGCGAACAGGCGATGTATGAGTACCTTCTCGCTCGTTTGCTCTACTATGGTGCGCACTTGATAAGCCCTGCAACGCCTGGTGTGCTCTATGAGATGGGAGTACTAACCCACGATCTGGCTCATCAGCTGAAGGTTGATGATGGCAAGGATCAGGAAAGCTGGAAGATCCCACTGGCCGCCGAAGCGTCGCACTTTCTGAGCAGGTCGCTCAAGGATGAGGGAATCCGCGACAGCACGCCTGCCCTTTTTCTACTGGGGGCGAATCAGGAAACTGTTGGCGAATTGAAGGCGTCGGTGGACAGCTACAAGGGTTTTCTGGACAGCCCTGCGGCGAATACCTATCCACATGTTTCAGACGCAGCTAAAGATCGTCTCAAGGATATAGTTGGTGACGGATTCAATAAGGTTCATCCGTAATCGGATGGAACTGGTGAAAGAGAATTACATGTAATTCTCTTTCAAAGTGTCAGGATTCAGTCTTTTATCAACTCACAGCTTCTCATTGTCTCTGATTCGCTAAAAAAAGGACGCTGATGAGGGGAGAAGAACTGTCAGAAGTCTTGCTCGCAAGAGAGCAGGGTATTAGGTTTGGTACTCTATGAAATTGCATCTGATTACCCTTCGCGAAGGTCGAAACCTGCTTTCGGAATCTATTCTACCGGAACGGCTGGATCTTGATGGCGAACTCTTCCAGGATGCGGTGGTAATTACCGGACACGCCGATTGGAATGGAGACCACGCGGATATTCGTCTGAAGATTGAGACGAAGACTAGTGTGGTGTGTGATCGTTGTGCGGAGGACTATGTACAGGCGATTGCGGCCGATCTGCGTGTTCAGGTATTGATGCAGAATGTGCCGGAAGATGATGACGGAGAGCAAGAAGGGCTCATTTTCGCCGGCAAGCAGGGAACACATGTCGATCTCAAGGATGAGATCGTTGAAGCAATTCTCATTAACTATCCTCTGAAGCGGTTATGTTCTGAGGAGTGCAAGGGTTTCTGCCCACATTGTTATAGTAACCTGAACGAGGGTGACTGTGAGCATGTGGGGCAGATTGAGGCATCGGCGAATGTCGAACCAAGAGGTGAGACGATAGCCGACAAGTTGCAACGAAAGCAACAACAGTAGAAACAGTAGAGTAGAGGTGGATTGTGGCTGTCCCGAAAAAACGAACTAGCGCGGCACGTCGTGACAAGCGCCGCTCACATCTGGCATTAACTCCGGTTAATGTGAGCATCTGTGACCAATGTGGTGCGTATACCCGTTCTCACCGTGCTTGTCCAGAATGCGGTTACTACAAGGGCCGTATCGTAGTCAAGCAGCGCGAGAAGTAAACGAATCCCGTGGCGAGGGAAGTGCCGGTTCGAGTGGCGGTGGATACCGCGGGCCGTGAACCTGGTTGTCGAACGGTCCTCGAAGGTGTTATCGCTGCCCAGGAGGAAGCTGGCGCACAGGGTGTGATTTTCCACCCTGTTCTATATGGTTCTTCAGACGTTATTCGCGAAACGCTCCGTGAGATCACCGGTTCTGTCAAGGCCGAGGATGATTATATCATCCGTCATTCTCCGGAAACGATCGAGATGAATGAGGAAGCCTCCGAAGCGCTCCGTTCAAAACCTAACAGTTCTATCTTGTGTGGAATTAAAGATTTAGCTGCTGGAGCCATTGACGCGTTTGTGTCATTGGGCAACACGGGTGCGGTTGTCGGTGGCAGTAGGGCGGTGTTAAAGCAGATGCGTTGGATTGGTAAGCCAGCGTTGGCTGTACCCATCCCGAAGAAGGGTGGCGGCTGGTCTGTGTTGTTGGATATAGGTGCCTCACCTGATCCAAAACCGGGGCATTTACTTCAGTTTGCTGCGATGGGTTCGGTATACATTGAGCGTTTGCACCGGGTGAAGAATCCGCGAGTGGGTCTCCTCAACATCGGATCAGAGAGTCACAAGGGTGATGAGCGGGCGCGAGACACACACAAGCTCCTTCAGCGCAGCCCACTCAACTTCATAGGAAACATTGAAGGTAGCGATATTTTCCACGATAAGGCGGATGTGATCGTCACCACGGGCTTTGTAGGGAACATTCTGCTGAAGTTCATCGAGTCGATTCCATCGTTTTTTGAGGGAATGCGTAGCTCCGATGGATCTATGTCGGCGGGTGCGGAAACTCTGTCGCAATTTGACTACCGTAGATATGGAGGCGCTTGCCTGTTGGGAGTAGATGGTACGGTGATCATCGGTCATGGCAAGAGTTCACCAGAAGCCGTGGCTGGCGCGTTGCGTTTGGCCAGGACGCTGGTAAGTCGGGACATGCTCGGTGTATTACGCGAGCAGGTGTTCAAGACTCGTCGTGCGGTCTGGTTGTCCAATCCGTTCTCTCGTGGAGATGGTCTGGATGATTAATGACCTTGAGATCGGAAGAGCGTCGTGTAGGGAAAGAGTGTAGATCTCGGTGGTCGCCGTATCAGTAAAAAAAAAAAAATACAACCACACTGCAGCTCGACGACAAGGACTGAGCGAGGCTCTGCTAGCGCCCCTGACCACTACACGACCAACGACCCGCCGCCGCACTACACAACC
>CAJVXH010000098.1 GCA_913009835.1 uncultured bacterium | reverse complement strand
GATGTGCAGATGACGTGAGCACGAGCGCGGCAGCACGCTGAGAAGACGACACGTTATACATCATCCCAACGTGGGCTCTTCCGATCTAGCGGTCGTAGGCCGCTTTTTTTATGTCTGTTTTTTTTTTTTAATGATACGGCGACCACCGAGATCTACACTCTTTCCCTACACGACGCTCTTCCGATCTCCCGCACGGCGTCTGGAACAATCACGAGCCTGAGTTTGACAAACGTTTCTCGGACATGACCCCGATGAAACGGATGATGAAGGTTGATGAATTAGTCGGTGCGGCGATATTCCTCGCCAGCGAAGCCAGCAGCTATGTCAACGGGTCCAACCTGCTGGTCGAGGGTGGCTGGACGGCGTGGTAAAAGTGGTTGCGGACTGTGGACTGTGGATTGTGGATTGTGGATTGTGGATTGCGGATTGCGGATTGCGGATTGCGGATTGCGGATTGCGAAAATAACAGGCCCGTGTTTGCTTGCAAACGCGGCTGACACAGGCTCTTTGGTTTACTGGCTACCGTGATTACATCTAACACAGTCGTTACATGGTGGTTAATCCGCGCTTGACGAGCAAGCACGGGCCTGTTGACAAGATCTGCCATAGGTACTACGAAGCGACATTTTGATAATGGATAAATCGTGATCGACGAGAGACGCATCATCTTCATTCTCGGAACCCCGCGCAGCGGCACCAGTTGGGCGTCAAGCACATTTGAATTGCTGCCCAAGTCATGTGTGCTGTTTGAGCCGGATGTACCTCGTCGCTATGAGAGTCCATGGCGTGACCAGGTCACGCCTTATTGGAGTGCAGATCAATATGTGATCCGTGCGAATTCGGCTACTGAAGCATCCCGGGAATTGGCCAAACCGGTCATTCAGCATCTGGAATATGTCATCCAGAGCGAGGCGAAAAGTGAGGATGAGGTCGTTGTCATCAAGATCCCTCGACTGGAAAAGATGCCATACCTGCTCGACCATTTTCAGCCTTCTCACGTGTTTTTCATGCTGCGCAACCCGTATGCCATCCTGAATAGTTACGAACGTTACGGCCTGTTGAAACGCTTGCGACCGACCATCGAATACGAATTCAACCAGCTGAAATCCGGGGCTCCTGAATTCGGGATCGAGTATGATTTTGATCGTGCCCGCACTATTGAACAGAAACACGCGCTGCTGACCGCCGTCCGTCACCAACTGGCCCCGATCCTGCTGGAATCTTACCCTCACAGTTTCGTCAATTATGAGGAGATGTGTTTCAATCCGGCTGACCGTTACCGTGATATGTTCGAACAGGCTAACCTCGTGTGGTCAGAAGAGATTGGGCGTGTTATCACTGAGAAAAGTCAGGCCACGGAGGAGGGGGCATCCTTCCACTCGGTGGTGAAGCGTTCGGAGACCCGGGCTCACGGTTGGCGTCAAAAACTCTCGCCAGCGATAGTAGATTCGGTGCGAGAGATGTTCGCTGAGCTGGGTATTGAAGATTCAACGCCACCGCTGACCGAAGAAGAGCGGAAGATCGCTGTTGATTATCATGCTGGACGAACCCGTAAGCTGAAGCGTGATAACGTGTTGAACAAACTCCATCACCTGAAACTTAAGCTGATGGGAAAAGACGCTCGAACCTGAGTGGGATGAAACCTCTGGGATATTCATGAACACAACGATCACCATTGGCAACCGTCGTATCGGTCCCGGCGAACCCGCATACATCATCGCCGAACTCTCCGGCAATCACCATAGTGATAAAGACATCGCCCTTCAGATGGTCGAAGCGGCGGCGGCGGCGGGCGTTGATGCGGTGAAACTACAGACCTTTACCGCAGATGGGATCACGGTTGAGAGCGACAAGGAGTATTTCGACCTCGGCGGGATCACCATGTATGAGGCGTACAAGAACTTTGAAACGCCTCGCGAATGGACCGCCGACCTGAAAGCTCGGGCAAATGGACTGGGGTTGACACTTTTTTCCAGCCCGTTCGATGTATCGGCGGTGGATTTTCTGCAAAAACTCAACATGCCTGCCTACAAGATCGCCTCGTTTGAGCTGGTTGATATGACGCTGCTCAAGGCCGTCGCGAAGACCGGCAAGCCGGTGATCATGTCAACTGGCATGGCTACTCAGGCTGAGATCGAGGAAGCTGTTCAGATGATGCGTTCCAATGGCTGTGATCAGATCGCCCTGCTGAAATGTACCAGCTCCTACCCTGCTCCGCCGGAAGAGATGAACCTCAACACTATTCCACGGCTTGCAGAATTGTACGGGTGTCCGTCCGGATTGAGCGATCACACACTCGGCATCACCTTACCCATCGCGGCGGCTGCGCTGGGGGCGAATGTGATCGAGAAACATTTCATACTTGACCGCTCGGCAGGTGGACCTGAGAGCAGCTTTGCCTTGGAACCGGATGAACTCAAACAGCTCGTTGAGTCGGTTCGGATGGTGGAAAAGTCACTAGGCAAGGTTCATTTTGGCCCGGAGGAACGTGAGGCGGAGAATCTGAAATTCCGCCGCAGCCTGTTCGTGGTGGAGGATATCAAGGCGGGTGAGGCGTTCACTGAGCAGAACGTTCGTAGCGTCCGTCCATCCAATGGCCTGCACACTCGTCATTATGATGAGATCTTGGGCAAAACAGCCGCTGTGGATATCGAGAAGGGCACTCCGATGGCTTGGGATCTGATCAAAAGATGAACATACCCCTGTTACCGTCGTAGACGTTAACAGGGTTGATCTGCAAATTATTAAGTGGCTGTCTGTTTTTCAAGGACTCAGGACTGAAGTTGGAGAATCCCTGCGAACCGCAAACAGACGCAGGTCACAGGGGCATATCAACCGACAATAATCCTTGTGGGCAGTTCATTCATCAGACAATCTTGTGAAGAGTGAGTTCATGCCTGACCGTCTACCAAATTTCCTCCTGGCCGGTGTACCCAAATCCGGCACGTCTTCCATGCACTCTTATCTGCGTGGTCATCCGCAAATCTACCTCCCGGATCGTAAGGAGTTGCATTATTTCACTCATGATTTGCTCGCGGAATGTCTGGAAGGGCCCGGAGATCGGCAAGTATGGGAGCGGACTGTAGCCACATTGGACGAATACAAATCCTTCTACTCCGGCGCAGGATCTGAACCGATTGTGGGTGAATCGTCGCCGTCATACGCATATTTTCATCAGGCTATTCCGCGTATACTGGAACGGCTGGGTGACGATCTGCGAGTGTTGATCATGATCCGCAATCCGATAAAACGGGCACATTCGACCTACGTTCACATGGTCACCAACCAACGCGAGACCCTGTCTTTCCATGACAGCATTATGAAAGAAGCTCAGCGCAAGACGCAGGGCTATGGCGATTTCTGGCGATATGCGGAGCACGGTCTCTATTCACAACCGATTGAAGCCTGGATCAAGGCAATCGGACGCGACAACCTTAAAGTAATTTTGCTGGAAGAGTTCAACAGTGATAATGAGGCCGTGTTCGCTGAGCTGTTGAGCTGGCTGGGAATTGACTCAACCTATCGTCCCGGTGATCTGGGAGCGGCATATGGTCACACCGGCACTGCCAGGAACAAGGCTTTGAAGTCAGCGCTCAACAGCGCAGCATCGTTTGCGGTGACGGTGAAGAGAATGCTGCCCTCCAGTTTATATTTACGCGCGAAACGTCTCAACGCAACTCTGAACCGCGCTAACACCAGCCGGGCTGATTTTCCGATTGAGGATCGCACCTGGGAGCATCTGAGTGACTACTTTCGCGAAGATTTACTACTCACCGGAGAGTTGATCGGCAAGGATCTAAGAGGGTGGCTGGACAAAGCTCAGTTGGGGGTCGGGTCATGAGTTTCACACCTTATTCCGATGAACTCGCTCGCGTTCTGTTACAGCTCGAGGACGATCTGAACCGCGACCGTTTCTTCGGTGTCTCGATGGGTTCAACTCTGGCGACACCGTTCATTCTCGAGTTCTGGAATGGCCGTGGACGTTGGTTGCGCAAGGCACGTTGGCAATTGCGAGCGCATCGCCTGTGGCGATATTTACGTCCTTCCGGCTCGCGCAGGAGCGCAGCACTTTCATCGCGGACGGATCTGCCTGCAAATCCCATTCTGGTCACCTGGCTGCGTGATGATCCCCGTTATAACGGTCTTGTCGAACCCATTCTGGATCACCTTCCAGAGGGTGAGACATTGCTGTTGGCGCGTGAGGTCGATAAACCATTGGGTCGCGATCTTCACCCGCGAATCCCGTTGATTCCACCTCCATTTCCAGATCTACCTGCCTGGCGGGCTGAGTATAAGCGAGTGTCGCCTGCTTGGTCACGGACTCTCCGCAGGTACGTTCGAAATTACGGGTTGCCGCGTGAGTCGTTACCGTTTCTGAAAATGATGTTGCTGCATCAATCCCAACGGGTGACTGGCTATCAGGCGATGCTAGACCATCTGAGACCGCGAGTTATCCTCACCGAGTTTGACCGCAACCGGAGCTCGTCCTGTCTGATACTGGCTGCCGCACAACGTGGCATTCCCACCGCGACGCTGGTTCATGGCACCATCAATCCGCCGTATGGATATACTCCCGTTCTCGCCGACCGCATTTTTGTATGGGGTGAGATCCAACGGCGACAATTGCTGGATCTCGAAGTCGATTCGGACAAGATCCGTCTGGTCGGATTTCCCCGAGTCCGGCCTCCCGAACCACGAGATGCGGCAGCTATCAAGAAATCGGTTGGCTTACCTCCGGACAAGCCGCTGGTGATGCTGGCGACGAATCCCATCGAAGCGAAAGCCCGTGACCTGATGATCACCACCTATTGCGACGCGTTGGCGGGACGTGACGATCTCAGTGTAATCGTGCGCACTCACCCGTCCGAGGGTGAGAACGCGTGGGATAAGAAATATCGCGAGCGTTATCCGGCCATACGAGCTTTGGGACGCGGCGAACAATCTGTCGAGGACGCTCTGGCGATGACCGATGTGTTCGTCTGCAACAACACCGGCATGTCGATGGATGCTCTATTGCATGGGACGCCGGTAGTATTGCTCGATGTTCCTGGTTCCAGCCTTCTGGGCAATCAGGAGTTGGCTGATGAGGGAGTGGCTGAGGTCGCAACAACACCGGAAACCCTGGTCGGAGCAGTGGAAACTGTGCTCAAGGCTGGTGAGATAGCAGATCGTTTGGAGACCAAACGGCAAGCATATATCAAATTGATGTATCACGCGATGGGTGATGATGCCGCTGCGTTAATAGCTGATGAGCTACTGAAATTCTCAGTTAAATCAGGAGATATGGCGTTGATGGGAGCCCACAATGCCTGACCGCCCAACAGTCTACCTGCTCACTTACAGCGACAAGGCGGTTGCAGAACCCATCATGCGTGGATTTGAGCAACAGGGTTGGAATTGTCGGCAATTCGTGTATTCATTGCCGCGCATCTCCCCCACTATCATCGGGTTGCGCAAACTCCTTGATCCGATGGTTGCACGTAAACTGCTCGCTGTGGAATACAACCGTGTCATCCGCAATGAACTGCTGCCTGCGCTGCGAGATGATCCGCCTGATCTGCTGCTGGTGATGAAGGGGCATCACATCGACAGAGACAATTACGAAGCGATTCGTGGGAGCGGAGTGCCGATCTTTCTCTGGTTCTACGATTCCCAAGAACGTTTTACCCATCAGGGCGACCTGGTTCCGTTGGCTAGTAAAATTTATGTGATTGACCGTCAGGACATCGCGGATGATCGCTACAGTTGGCTGCCGTTGGGATATGACGAGCAAGTCTACCGCCCCGATAATTCCGATCCCGGCCTTGACATCCTGTTCATTGGCAAGCTCGAGCCACGTTATTACCCGACCCGCCGACGATACCTGATGGAGCTGGTAAACTCAGATTTGCCAAAG
Organism: uncultured bacterium; assembly: GCA_913009835.1. Lineage (GTDB taxonomy): Bacteria > Electryoneota > Electryoneia > Electryoneales > Electryoneaceae > BMS3BBIN04. The sequence goes on along the minus strand of CAJVXH010000098.1, from coordinate 7,861 downwards.
CGTTACCGTGTCGGGTCGATCGGTACTACCGGTTCACGTTTGCGCGACCGTTCACTGAGCATCAAACCACCGTTTCAGTGGCTCGCGCCACGCATGCCTCCGGATCAATATTCGGTCCGAATCGCCAACTCGAAGATTGTGATCAACATTCATCAGGATGACGGCAGCATGCCCGTTAATCCCATGTTATTCGGTGTGTCCGGCTGCGGAGTTTGTCAGGTTGTGGAACAGCGTGAATATTTGTCTGAGTGGATGACACCGGGCAAAGACTTTGTTCCGGTCACTCCGGAAACCTATCTCTTCACCCTCGAAGAGTTGTTGCAGGATGATGAACGCCGGGGCAATGTGGCGAAGACCGGGTATCAGACCGCATTGAAGCACACCTTCCTGGAACGGATCAAGCGGCTTGTCGCTGATTATAACGGGCTGGAATCTTAGCAACACAGGCAAGAAGAGTGTCATCCTGAGCGAAGCGAAGGATCTCGGTGTTAGCCTTCGGATGAGCCGCGCTTGCAAGCACTCCCCGGGCCTGTTTTCTCAAAACTCCAGACTCAAAACTCCAGACTCAGGACTCAGGACTCAGGACTCAAAACTCCAGACTCAGGACTCAGGATTCAGGACTCAGGACTCAGGACTCAGGAAGATGCCGAGCTATGCTCACTCGGGCAACAGTTACACCAACCCCATAATCTTCATCCGTTTTATCTTGCACTCGAGACCGTAGGCGTATCCGAAATAGGTCATAAGCACAAAGGAGTGGTAGGGTGAAATGTAAACCGAACGGCCGAAATTGAGCACAACCTCGACGATGAAGAGCGCTAACAGCATTCTTATGTGATGATGTTCATTGTTGCTCAGCGGGAGTTTACGCACCCGCAAAAGCCTGGCAAGTCCAACGAAGTACATGGAAAAATAGAGGACAAATCCAATGATTCCGGTGCCGGTCAGGATCTCCATGTAATCGCTATGTGCTGCACTTTGGTAGGGAGAGAGTAGCCTATAGTTACCAAGACCGACGCCAAAGATCGGGTTGTCCAGGAACATCTGCCAGCCGTCCAGGTACATGTTGATCCGCTTCTGTTCGGACAGCGGATCGGTCATGAACTCCTGCAACCTTTTCCCGGCGAGGGTTTCATTTAGAATGATAGGGATGAGTGTGAGGACTACCATCATTAACAAGGTGAACAGCAGGAAATCTTTCAGACGTTTCCGTTTCCCTTTTCTCATGATTTGAAATATGTAATAGAGTGATATTGCCAGTCCCAACCCCAGCATACCCTTGCGTGACCCGGTAAAGATGATGGTAGTCCCGGCGAAAATCATCAGGGCGATCAAGGCCGTTCGGATCTGAGGTTTTTTAGTCTCCTTGAACATGTAAACCAGAAAACCGATGAACGGAATGGTCTGTTGTGCGATGGTATTGGGGCTGGTAGTAATTGAATAGACACGAGTTTCTTCGCCAGAGAGTGCTGATTGGAACTCACCGGTAATGAGTCCATATAGGAGCACGAATGACAACGCGGGCACATAGCTGAGGATATTGGCCTTCAAGTCCTCCCGGATTGATGCTACCCCGAACGCGATCAGGCCGAACACCCACACTTGCAACGCTGTTGTGTATTCGCTTACGAAATGGTTGATGTTATACGCAACTGCAAAGCCGGTCAACGACCATGCCAGCCACAGACCTACCAGCACCAGTTCCGCCTGCGGGTATCGTTTATAATAAATCGAAGCCGCGATAAAAGTGACAGAGAGCAACATACCCAGGTAGCCATTAAAGCTGTTGATACTTGGAAATATCGCCAACAGCACATTACTCATCAGGATGATGATGCTCATGGTGACAACGAACATCGTAGTGACGATCCAGATGAGCAGTCGGTTCTTCTGAACAATCGGGCTGGTCTTCCTGGCCATCGATTGTCGGTATGCTTCGTCGTAGTAGGCTGGCTGGTTAAAGTTGCTCTGCAAGAGTGGGGAATCCGTAGTTTATGTTGCTTTATAAGCTGAACGAATCTGAGAATTCATCCAGTACAGCCATGTTGAAAATAGCGCAAGCCAGCATTTGGTGATTCCAAAGGCACTTATCAAATTCGATGCTCGGAAAGAGATCACGCATCATCTCAAGTAAGCGCTGAATCTTTTCACTTTTGTTGAATACCATGTTATAGTGAACCCAGGACACATTTCCACGTCGTATCGGGCTCTCTCTTCTGAGCAGGTTCATCCGCATCGGGATGATGGATCGGCTCAACCGTTCCATTTTCCTCGAGGTGGGTTCATTAATCGGGATGAATCCGTAATGTGAGGGCAGGTTTGCCACTTTTGGATCGAGCCGCTGGTGCAATAGGGCTTCGAACCCGCCATAGGAGCGTATGTACGATGTTGCCCGGTATGCCATCAAAGTAGTGTCATATTCGGCAAATGGGGTTAGATAATGTCCGAGTTTCATATTCGCATTTATTTTCGGCGCCGAATAGAATGCCGCCCTGATTTCACCTAGATGTCGACGATAAACTCCACGTTCTGCTTTACGCGGCAAGGTACGGCGAAGCAGTCGTGCAGTTTTACTCACCATGCGGTCTGTCAGCTCATTCAGCAGGCTTTTATCCGAGAATGCCAGGGTAGCCCCCGGAAAGAACAACTGGTAATACATCCAGTAGATAAAGTCCACCATCTGGTGGTTGATGCGATAATAGTTACGGTAGATTTCCCCATTGAGACCACTCAGAATGAGCCGCTTCTGGTCATACACTTCAGTGCGATGACTACGAGTGTACAGGCGACTGTGGAAACCCATATTGTTGTTGTTACGACCATCATAGAAATGCACGCTGTCCGTCAAATTCTTCAACAGCGCTTCTTCCCCCATATCCTCGAGTTCCGGGGTACGGGTAACATTGACTTCAAGACCTCTGGTCGCTACAATTTTCTTGGCAATTTCAACATTCGGGACATCGTCCGCATTGGTCCAGTGGCTGTGCAGTGAGGGGATTATCGGATCGAGTTCTTTGCTCAGCAAGAAGATAAGCCGGGTGTCATAACCTCCGGACAATCCGATCTCCAGTCCCATCTCCTCCGCCAATGGTCGAATATCCTGGAAATACATGCGCAGGTGTTCCAGCTGGTAGTCTGCACATTCTTCTTGATTTCCTCCACAACCCTCCATGGCACCGGGTGGGGGATACGCAACTCGCAGATTCTTGAATGAATACCAACGTCCTTCGAGATCGTGGTGAATGGCGGGAGTGTATACAAAGATGCCATCAGCGATGGTTTCCGGTCCCAGAATCCAGCCAGTGGTCAATCGTTCGAGCAACGCCAGTCTATTAATCGGGAGCCGTTTTGGTGCGGCGGCAAGCATTGCCAGGTGAGATGAGCTGACAGCCTGACGGCTTTCGTCGAAGAAAACGTGATACAGCCCCATGGGATCAACGTAGAGCTGGATTACGTTTTTCGTATGGTGGATGAGACAGTAAGCCCCACGCAATTCACCGGCTTCGAAAGTTTTGGAATTGAGATCACTGTGGAGTCTCTTGAGGGAATCGCGGTATCCCAGACCACGATAGACAGGAGTCCCAACAGCGTACAACGCGCCATTATCGTCAATGACGACATTGTTGTCCTGCGAGAGCTGTTTCCGGTACAGCAACAGTCTCGCTTCGCCGAGATCAAACTCCTGCGGAGTTTGAAAACCCTGGCGTTTGAAGGTATCTCGGGCACGCTTGGTGAGAACCGGTGCTTTTTTTGAGTAAAGGTAGAAAGCTCCCATTACCGCGCGCTCATTTGCTGGAATCCAGTGATGTTCATCTTCTTCTCGAAATCCGTCTCAGCTCATCGAGATACTCAGCCTGTCTGAAAGAGGAACCTCGTTGAGATCGATATACCTGTGAGGAATGCCCTCAATGGAACTCTACTCCTTTAGAAACGTCTTGAAATGTCAATCCAATCAGCAACTGATCAATGTAATTCTCCGCTACCCTTAAAACGTCTATCCTCGTGCTCCCCGCAAGATAAATGTGGTTTTTACATGCAACTAATTCATCTCCAGGGCTAGGACAATCTGTTGCATCGAAGGTAAGTGTCAGATCTGTCAGAATACATAGTTAAAACCGCCGAGTTCATCCTTCCAAAGCCGGTAGTTCTCATCCACCAGCACCTCCTCCAGCAGCGGTTGCCAACGGACGAGGTCTGTTCGAGTCACCTTGTATTTGGAATGGAATATCTTGCTCAGCAACCTTGCATCAAGTCGGCGTATTCTCCCACGCGTCTGTTGCATGGGGATACCAGCGGCGTTCAGCGCACGTTGCAGTTTCAACGCAGGCAGCGATACCGACTCCCTCACCTGTACATCTGCATCCAAACCTTCCGGTTCAGCCACCTCGAGAAAGGTCCAGATGTGTCGGAGGAACGCGTACCGATCCAGTCTCATCAGCTCGAAGGGTAGCACCAGCAATTTGTTCTCGCCGTACTCCTCGCGCAGCATTGTGACCAGTGCCTGGTAGTTCAGCTTGTAGCAGATGTCTTTTCCGGGGATGGTTTTGTCCTGTACCAGTTGCTGTAGTGTAAACGCGCCTCCCTGCACCACGTACTGCTGATACATGGAGTTCACAAAATCCACCGGATGACGCAGCACCAGAATCGCCTTCACCGAGCCGAACAACTTTTTGCAACGCCGGGTGATGGTCATCGCATCTCGACCATGTATCATATCGCCCGCGAGAATTTCGTAAGAGATGCCGACGGTTTTCCCCGCAACCTTCACCCCCTCGGTTTCACGGTTGAAGTCATCCCACCAACGATCTGGCTGAAACTGGCCGGAAGGGGCGCGATATATATCCGATATGATTTTATGGCTATTCTTGATACGTGTGGCAGGTTGAAAGACGAGCAGATCCGGATGGTTATCGAAGACCACCTTCTGCAACCAGGTGGAGGCAGTTTTGTGCAGGCCGATATGGAGGAAATCAATGTTCATCCGATCACTCATCAGCTTTGCTGTCCCTTGTCGCCGGATTCATCCTATTCAGGATCTCTGTTTTCGCGTTTGCCAGAACCTTTTCTCTCCGCTATCACCAGAAAAATAGCTGCGCTATACGATCCTATCAGAAATACCAACTGCCCGGCAACCATCGACTGCGGAAACGCTGCCAGATAGGGTTCGGGTGTGATCAAGGTGTAAAGGGTTCCACCCCACACCGCCACCCCGATCAGGGTGTTGACGAATATAATGTCCTGGCGACGCATCACCGTTAACGCGACATTCGCTATTTGCAGCGAAGCCAGCCCTCCGACCACCAGCTGCCACTGCGCAGCCTCGATGCCTCCGGCATACTTCGGTAGAAACAGATTTGTCGCCCAGGCAACGAGTGGAATCATTATGACGACTGCCGCACCAACAATCAGCACCAAGACCACTGTTGGCTTGATCAGGATCTTGACAATAGTCAGTAATCCGCCGCCCTGTCCGTAAATCATCGCCGCCCGTGGCATGGTCACCTTGCTGAAAGCCTTGGGCAGCACAGCCATCACTGTCCCGATGGTCAAGGCTAGTGTCATCAATCCCATTCCCTCGACGCCCATTATTTTCAGAACCAGGGTAACATTGACCGTTTGCCACAAACTGGTAATCATCACGACGGCGTAAATCGGAATTCCGACGGCCCATAACTGCTTCAACTCTCCGAAATTCCATTTTGGAATGACGTCCTTCATCGGGCGGAAACGATAGATCAAAATTAACGGGATCAACGAGACCACCCAGACTCGGATCAACAATCCATAAAAATCGAGGTAATAGACCGCGACCAGCATAATTAATGAAACGATAGAGCGTGTTACTTCGATTCCGGCCAGTTTATTGAAATTCGAGTGACTGCGATAGGTGATCTCATAGGTGTGGAACAACAGGGTGAAAACGACGACGGTGGCGTAGGTGAACCACCCGGACGCCATCATCAGATCCTTCAAAACCAGCTCGCGTACACCCAGAACAATCAGCACCACAAATGCTATCCCCGCCATCAGGAACATCCAAGCGAATCCGGCAGCGGTCTGTTGTTTTGCCTTGGGGTAATCGTCTCGCCCGATGAAGAAAGGAATCTGGCGAGCCAGACCGTTGATCGAACCGACTTGCAGGAAATTGGCGTACTTCAGGGAGAGAGCGAACGCAGCCAGCAGGCCGAGCACGGCCGGTTCGACAAGGCTTGCGGTGAGAAAGCCTGCCAAGGTGCGGAGAAACAACCCCACCATGTTTCCGCTGGCGAAAATTGCGGTGGTCTTGGCTAACGATCCATGCTGGATCTCTTCCTTGACCCTGCTGCCTTCGGAACTATCGGGCTTGTTTTCAGGAGATGGGTTCAGTAACAACCTCAAACGTTAGGATGACATTATTGCATGCCCCTGTGACCCGCTGTCTTTTTGGCGGTTCGCAGGGATTATTCAACTATTGTCCTGAGTTTCGATTATCCGCGTTTGCGAGCAAACACGGGCCTGTATTTTACTCCAGATTCCAGATTCCAGATTCCAGACTCCAGACTCGATTCACCCCAGAACTATCGCCTCGTACATCTCCTCAAGTGAATCCAGTGCCTGCTCGTAATTATACTGGTTGAACACAGCTTCACGTCCTCTGCGCCCGAGGGTTTCACGACGCTCATTGTCACTCAGCAGTTCAATCGCTGCCTGGGCGATGTTTCGCGGATCTTCGGTGTCAATCACCTCAGCGGCGCCTGTTTCCTCGGCGATCCGACGCAGCTCAGTATAATCGGACATCAGCAATGGCAGCCCGGCGAACATGTAGCTGAAGACCCGGTTCGGCAGGCCGATCTGGTTGTTCTCGTTGTTCTCGTAGAAGACAGTGCCGATGGAAGCCTTGGCCAGTTCGTCGAAACTCTCCCGCCAACTTACCCATCCATCGACGTCCACAGAGTCCGCTACTCCCAAATCAGCAGCCATCTTAGGGAGTTTGGTCTCATAGCCGTGCGCATACTTCCCCATAAATCGGACACGGACGTCCGGAAATACTTCGTGTATCATCGGCAACGCCTGTAACAGCTTGTCGCAATGACGTTCATGCGACAAACTCCCGCCCGCGCTGATGATTACCGGCGGCTCTTGCCGTGGTCCGGGAGTCCACCCCTCCAGGCGGCTGATGTCTATAATATTACGGATCAGGCATTGCCTGTTTACCTGTCCGTCAAACATCTCCGCCTGACTCTGGGATACAAAGACAACTCCGTCCAGTCGGTTCAGCATGTAACGTTCAAAGCTGGCGTAGGCATCAGGGAGAATGTCGCGTTTCCAACCACTGAGACGGTTGCGCATGGAACCAGCGTAGTTTTCGTGCATGTCGAAAACAACCTTCTTGCCCATCCGCATCAGTATGTCCATGTAGGGGTGCAGCTCGGGATCATGGTAATGGTAGATGTCAGCATCGAGGTGACGGGCAATCCGAAACGCTTCAAACGTAGTCAGCGCTATCCGTGACAGTTTGTTACGCCCCGGCGTAACTGGCAATATAGTCACACCTTCCCGACGCATGGTCCGGTCATTAGGCGCGATGTAGACAACCTCGTGCCCGCGGCGGGCCAGGCCACGTGTGCAACGCATGAAGATCCGCTCGTCCTCCCACGGATGGGCACTGGTTATCTGACAAATTCGCATCGATGAACCTCGTTCAGTACCCGGAGTGGAAGGCTTCCGCTCGTTCTTCCATGAATTCTGTCATCTTCACCGCCCGGATCGAGATCGGAAGAGCACACGTCTGAACTCCAGTCACACTGATATATCTCGTATGCCGTCTTCTGCTTGAAAAAAAAAATACAACATAAAAAAAAAAAAAAAACTCTCTCATTCC
>CAJVXH010000097.1 GCA_913009835.1 uncultured bacterium | reverse complement strand
CCGCCTCCGGCTTCCTCCAGACCCCGCCTCGCGACGACGCCCTTGCCATTGGCTACTGGTTCCTGTCATCAAGGCCCACAGGGGACTTGCACCCCATTAGATGTACATCATGCCCGGCACACATAGAAAACCGCTCGGCGCGAAATGCACCGGGCGGTTCTTTTTGCGGGTCGGAAGGCCAGGCAACCCCGCGGCACAGGACTGTCCTGCAGACCGCTGCTTCCTCTCGGACCTGACGGGGTTAGGCAAGGAGCCCTTGCACGGGACCCGGCCATCCCACCCGCAATAATAATTTCAATAGAAAACCCGTCTGCGGACGGGCTCACCGTGGTGGAGCTGAGCGGGATCGAACCGCTGACCTATGCGTTGCGAACGCATCGCCCTCCAAACTGAGCTACAGCCCCCAACTCGCGCACACTTCAATTTGGGCGGCCCTCAAAGTAGGTTTCCCGCACAAGGGAGTCAAGCGATTCCAGTCGGGTTCTCCCATCCATATACGGGACACTTATTCGCCCCATAATCGTTTCCTGCTGGCGAATATTTCCCGGATAGCAGGAACGAGCTCGGCAAAACGTTCAAAACGATGACCGCCATCCTCAAACCAGCGAATAGAAGCAGCCTCCGGGTATTCGTCCGGGATGCCGGTATGATCCAACAGTTCATCATCCCGGGCAAGGAAGAAATGGATGAGTTCACCCGGCGCCCGAGCGGATTGCATTGCCAGAACTTTCAGATTTTCAATGTGTTGCTGAGTCCATTCGAATGTCTCACCATCGGTGTCGAATCGTTCGACCGTTCCAACAGCTTCCTCAAGCCCCAGCCAGGGTTCCATCGAAGGATTGATGATGATCGCCGGAACGTTCAACATGGAGGCAATATGGTAAGCGTAAAACCCGCCCAGGCTGGTTCCGATTACCACGTGCGGCTCATCGGCATTGCTGAGCAGATCTGCCACGAACTCCATGCAATCAATCGGATCGTCGGGGAGGGTGGGTGACTGGACGTCGACACCGGGGAAGGCATCCCGGAGAATTCCCCATTTTCCACCTTCACCAGTGGAGGCGAATCCATGCAGGTAGAGTATCATCATTGTCCCCTGTATCGTTGGAACTGAACGTTTGTAATATACGTACGGAAGGATGTCATGCCCCAGACATTTATGTCTGGGATGAAGATGAGTTCATGCCCCTGTGAATCCGCGTCTGTTGGCGGTTCACAGGGATTATCTGACGGTTAGGCTAACACCATGAAACCCGGGGATGAATCCCCGGGCCACCCGTCTCAAAGTGTCCCTCACTCGTCATCCTGACGTGCCACAGGCGAGAGAAGGATCTCGGTTTTATCTGCCTCTACAGAGACACTTAACGGAGTCCCCGCAGAGGCGTCATCCCCTCCATGAGTTGCCATTGTCTCTTGTCCCATTTTTCACTATACTTGCGGCTCGCCGCAGGAGGTGTGATGAAACACAATCCCCCCTTGCGGTGCTTTCTGTTTACGATGCACGTTTGATAAACTCATTTCGGCTCTAAAGGCTGGGAAACAACGGATTTCGTATGGCTGGCATTGAAGACAAACTATTAGAGCTGCATGCTCTGCGTGAACAAGCCCGCATGGGTGGCGGCGAGCAGCGCATTGATGTTCAGCACGGTAAAGGCAAATTCACCGCCCGCGAACGTATCGAACGCCTCCTCGACAAAGGCTCTTTCGAAGAATTCGACATGTTCGTAACTCACCGTCAGCAGGAATTCGGGCTTGACAAGAACGTGTTCCTCAGCGATGGGGTGATCACCGGACATGGCACCATCAACGGTCGCCAGGTGATGATCTTCTCGCAGGATTTCACGGTGCTCGGCGGATCACTGGGTGAGATGTTCGCGAAGAAGATCGTCAAGATCATGGATTATGCCATCAAGGTTGGGGCGCCGGTGGTCGGGTTGAATGATTCCGGCGGGGCTCGGATCCAGGAAGGCGTCCTTTCGCTGGGCGGATATGCCGACATCTTCCTGAAGAACGTGATGGCATCCGGCGTTGTCCCCCAGATCAGCGCGGTTCTGGGACCATGCGCCGGTGGCGCGGTCTATTCACCAGCACTGACGGACTTCACGTTGATGACCAAGGGCACCAGTTACATGTTCGTGACCGGGCCAAAAGTCGTGAAGACGGTGACCCATGAAGAGGTCACTGCCGAAGAGCTCGGCGGTGCGGAGGTCCATGCCACCAAGAGCGGAGTTGCGCACTTCGTCACTGAAGATGAGGATGAAACGTTTGAGCTCATCCGCAAGCTGTTAACCTTCCTGCCCCAGAACAACATGGAAGAAACACCGATTGTGTCTTGTTCGGACCCGATTGATCGTCTTGAAGATGATCTGAACTATGTCGTGCCGACCGATGCGAATCTCCCCTATAACATGCGGATAGTGATCGAAAGCGTGGTTGATGACGGTGATTTCCTCCAGGTTCGACGTCAATGGGCGCCGAATTTGATCACCGGCTTCGGACGTTTTAACGGTCGCGCGGTGGGGATTGTCGCCAATCAGCCGAGCGTGCTGGCTGGCGTACTGGACAATAAATCCAGCCGTAAGGGCGCAGCGTTTGTCCGGTTCTGCAACGCGTTCAACCTGCCGGTGGTGACTTTCGTGGATGTTCCCGGATTCATGCCGGGCACGGTGCAGGAGTATGAAGGCATCATCCTCAACGGTGCCAAGTTGCTCTACGCCTACAGCGAAGCGACTGTCCCCAAGATCACGGTTATTACCCGCAAGGCTTATGGCGGAGCTTATGACGTCATGAGTTCCAAGCATCTGCGCGGTGATCTGAACTACGCCTGGCCGACCGCTGAGATCGCGGTGATGGGTCCGCAGGGTGCGGTGGAAGTGTTGTACAGCAAGGAGCTTAGAGCGCTGGAAGGTGAGGAGAAGGCGGCATTTGTCAAGGAGAAAGAGGACGAATATCGTACTAAGTTCGCCAATCCCTATAACGCCGCCCGGAACGGTTATATTGACGATGTGATCGAACCACGGAACACCCGTTTTCGGATCATTCGCGGTTTGGAATCGCTGGCTGGGAAACGTGACAGCAATCCGCCGAAGAAGATTGGACTGGTACCTCTCTAGGCTATAGGCTAATGGCTTTCACTGTGGACTGTATACTGAGGACTGTAGACTGATGTATGGTTTGGAAGGAATAGAAGCGGGTAACGGTATCACCTTAATGATAGCCGGAATGGCTGTCGTTTTCGTGGCGCTGGTCGTACTCCTTTTCTTGATGAAATTTTTGAAGAGGGGGATAATCTTCATGCACGCAGCTCAAAGCCGCCGTGAGGCTGCCCATGATGCAAAGCTCGCAGCTCAAAGCGGTGAAGATAGGGGTGAGAGCGGAATTAGAGCGATTGAAGGTCCGGAGGGACAGGATGTTTCCGGCGTCGAAATCGCCGCGATCGCGTTAACCCTGCTGTTTGAGTCAGAACAGATGCACGATAACGAGTCCATGGTGCTGACGATGCATAACCTGCCCATGCCATACAGCAACTGGTGGCAGGGACGTATGGATCCGGCCTGGCGAGCGGCAGTTACCCCGGGACGTTCAGTAACATTGCAGACGCGAGATCCCGAACGCGGGACAAGAGTGTAACAGACGTTTAACCACGAATAGCACGAATGAACACGAATCGACTGTAAAACAAATAGCTTCTTTGGAAAAGACAACCTTGGAACGTTAGTAATAAGTGAAGGTTTTACCGTTCTCTAAGTTGTTTGTGTTATTCGTGTTGATTGGTGTGATTCGTGGTTTCAGAGGAAGTGTGAGATAGTTATGAACACCTACAAGTTCAAGATTTATGGTCACGAGTTTGAAACTCGGGTTGTCCGGCGTGACGAGGACGAAGTCGTTATCTCGGTCAATGGCCAGGAATACAAGGCATATCTCGAGCCTACCAAACGTCAGATGCAGGTCAAGGCGATGCCGAAAGTAACCCGCCCTGCTGTCACCCAAGCCGAGGGACTGAAGAAAACCGCCGCACCGAGCGAAGCCAAAGGTGCCGGTGTAGTCAAAGCACCGTTGCCGGGTCTGATCCTGAAAGTGACGGTCAAGGAAGGCGATTCGGTGAAAGCTGGCGACACGGTCTGCATCATGGAAGCGATGAAGATGCAGAACACGATCTCCGCTCCCATGTCGGGAGTAGTCAGCAAAGTCTCAGCCGCCGAAGGTCAGTCAGTGCTTGAGAGTGCGGAACTATTGGTCATCAACCCTGCTTAGCGGGAAGATTTCACCTGACTCATGTTGATAACGGTTCATAGAGCCGTGCGTTACATAAGGACAGTGGTCCATGGAACTGCTTGGTCAGTTCATCGAATTCACCGGGTTCGCCCAGCCGGAAATGTGGAAGAACCTGATTATGATCGCGGTAGGGTTAGTCTTCATCTACCTGGCGATCAAGAAGGATTATGAGCCGCTACTGCTCGTTCCCATCGGTTTCGGCATCCTGATCGGAAACATCCCCTTTCCGCAGGACGCTGGCCTGAACATCGGTGTTTATGAGTCCGGCTCGGTGCTGAACTACCTGTATTTCGGGGTGCAGAAGGGTATTTACCCACCGTTGATCTTCCTCGGAATTGGTGCTCTGACTGATTTTTCCGCGCTACTATCTAATCCGAAGCTGGTTCTGTTAGGTGGTGCGGCTCAAGTTGGTATCTTCATCACTCTGCTGGGAGCGTTGGCGCTGGGATTCTCGCCTGAACAAGCTGCCGCGATTGGCATTATCGGTGGTGCGGATGGCCCGACGGCTATTTTCATCGCCTCGAAACTGGCGCCGGAGTTGATGGGTGCGATTGCAATTGCGGCGTACTCCTACATGGCACTTGTCCCCGTGATTCAGCCCCCGATTATGAAGCTACTAACTACGGAGAAGGAACGCCGCATTCGAATGAAGCCGTCACGTTCGGTACCGAAGTCGGAAAAGATAATGTTTCCGTTGCTCGGATTGCTGGCGACAACCTTCATCGCCCCGGGCGCATTACCGCTGCTGGGCCTGCTGTTCTTCGGTAACCTGCTGAAAGAGAGCGGTGTGACAGACCGGTTGGCGAAAACCGCCGGAACGTCCATGATTGACATCGTGACAATTTTGCTCGGGCTGTCGGTGGGAGCATCTACACAGGCCAGCGTCTTCCTGACCCCGCAGTCGGTCTACATCTTTATCCTCGGCGCGATCAGTTTTGCGATCGCAACCGCAGGTGGTTTGCTGTTCGCGAAATTCATGAATCTGTTCCTCAAAGAAGGCGACAAGATCAACCCGTTAATAGGTGCGGCGGGTGTGAGCGCTGTTCCGGATAGCGCACGTGTTGCGCAAATGGTTGGCCGTCAAATTGATCCGGACAACTACCTGTTGATGCATGCGATGGGACCGAATGTGGCGGGTGTGATCGGCTCTGCGACAGCGGCGGGTGTGCTGCTTTCATATTTCCTCGCAGGATAGCGTGTTGTGTCATGCCCCAGACATTTATGTCTGGGATGAACAAACGTAATTGAGGAGTACGAGAAACCCGACTTGGTGTGATAAGTCGGGCCATCAATCCACACCCCGGTTTCCCGGCGCGGCTGACATCTCGGATCATCCCTGCTGGCGAAGCCCGCAGGGGCACCCTGGATCATGCCCCAGACATTTATGTCTGGGATGAACAAACGTAATTGAGGAGTACGAGAAACCCGACTTGGTGTGACAAGTCGGGCCATCAATCCACACCCCGGTTTCACGAAACCGGGCTACATCAACTGGCTACATCATTATTGCCCGCTTCAGCGAGTTCTCAACACCATCAATCATCCGCTCAAATGTGAAATTCTCCAACACTCGCTCTCTACCAGCAACGCTCATCCTCTGCAAACGATCCGGATCGGCTTCCAGTTCATTTAACAACGCCGTCCACGGCCGCACTTCACCCATCGGCATTATCCACCCGGCGTTGCCATGATCGAGCAACAGTTCAACATCACCCGCCGGAGTTGCCGTGACCGCCGTCCCCGCTGCCATCGCCTCCATCAACGAGTTCGGCATGCCCTCATCACGTGAGGGAAGAACGCCCAGATCAGCACAAGCTGCCAGAGCCCGGGCATCATCACGGTATCCGAGGAAATGCACCCGTTCACTCAATCCAAGCTTATCGGTCAACGCTTCCAGCTTGCTTCGCTGTCCACCCTCGCCAGCGATCACCAACCGCCAACGGCTGGAATCGTCCAATGCCTCAAACGCACGCAGCAATATGTCCACCCGTTTCACACCGGTAAGCCGTCCAGCGAAGAGTGCGATTAAAGCGTTGTCGCTGAATCCGAGACTGGCCGTTAATTCTGGATCACGCGCCGGGATCGAGCTGACATCTATTCCGTTTGCGACAACATCCATCGGTTTAGCTTTGAGCCAATTCAACGCCTGGTAGGTGTCTCGAATGCGAGTAGAATTTGTCAGAATACGGTCGGTGAATCGCATGGTTATCCGGTGACGTCCGGTGTCCTTGACCACCGGGAAACCGTTCCGATGGACAACCGGAACGCCGATCATTTTCGCCGCAACACCAGCTGTGCGCACATCCTTGTTGTGATGCACAACGACCACATTACAACCGGTCGCAAGCAGGTGCCTTCGCAACGCGAACACCGTCCCCGGTCTATAATCATAACTGATCGGTAAGGTTAATGTCGGCAGGGGAGAGGAGGATGCCTGTTGAGCGAATGGCGACCCGTTACGAGCGACTATATTCACGACATGGCCCCGCTCAGACAAGCCGAGAGCCGTACGTAGGGTCCAACCCTCGCCACCACCCCAATCGGACGCAAAATTGACGAAACTGATGTTCATGTGTTGTCCGCGAAATTCGCGAAAGACTGCGAAAAGTAATTCAGAACAAACATTTATGTCTGACTGACCAACCCATACAAAACCGGCTCAAGCTCTTCACCCATCCGTTGCCAACTGAACTCACGCCGCACGGTATCCAAACCCTGCTTGCCTAATGTAGATCGTAAATCACTATCTTGGCAAAGAACGGCAAGCTGATCGATGAACGCTGCCTTGTCATCATTTCCGACCAGTATCAGATCATGTCCGGACACTAACTTCTCCGAAGCTCCACCGGCGGAAGTAGCTAGTGTTGCGACGCCCCGTCCCAACGCTTCCAGCATCGAATTGGACAAACCCTCCACCTTGGAAGGTAGAACTGCTACATCCGCCGCGCTCAAGTAACGATCCACATTGGTGGTCGATCCCGGAAAATGAACCCATTCGCCAGCGTTCAGCTCTTCAACTTGGTCAATGAGTTTCGCGTTTTCATTTCCGCTGCCAAATACGAAAGCCTTGACCGAAATTCCCCGTTTCCGCAGTTCCACCACCGCCTCAATGACCCAGTGCCAACGTTTTTCGGTGGCCAGCCGTCCCGCGCCGAGAACGAGGATTTCATTCTCTCTGACACTCAATTCTGACCGTACGGCGCTACGAATCTCAGCGTCTCCCAAGCCGGGGGTTTCCACACCGTTGTAGATGACGTGTACCGTTTCAGGATCAATCAACGGACTGGTCGCCAACAGGTCAAGGATAGCGTGCGCATTGACCATGATCGCGGACGGCAACTTTCCATACCGCCAACGATCCCGCCAGTAGTTTTCGCGAGGTTTCCGCTCCACACCGAGGCGCATCAGTTCTGGAACACCGACCAGTTTCGCCGCCAGTCCACCGAGCCAATAGTCGCGAACTCGCGTTGAAATCAGAACATCCGCATGTCTACCAAGCCACGAACAGAGCAAATAGAAAGAAAAGAGGTCCAGATCATTCATCAAGGGCAGGGGTCGAAAAGTGACCAAACCGGGGTTCTCTTGACGTTGCATGAACATTTCCGGTTTGCGGGCGATGAAGGTGACGTCATGCCCGATCTGTGCCAGGGTTTCGGCTGCCCGTAACGACCATTTTTCCGTCCCCGCCCACACGGTGGACGAGCACAGCATTGTGATATGTAACTTACAGTCTGTTGTTGACGATACCATCGTAATGGGTCCAAATGTGCCCCAGACATTTATGTCTGGGATCATGCAAGATTAATGATCATGCAATTAATATCTCGCTCGACGTGCCCCAGACATTTATGTCTGGGGTCATCTGCCGATCGGTATATAGTGCTCTATCCGCGTAGTCTATCCGTCGGTGGCATATCCATCAACCATTCTGGAGGATTGGGTGTTAGATCACGCTCATCCCCTAATAGCCAGTAGCGTGCAGACGAATATAGCCAATCTTCCGGTGATGTAACCAACTTCCACCGCTCAGGGTTGCGATGAATATAATCTATCAGGATATGAATATCTTCTTCAACGGACACAGGACGTACGTATCCTCTTCGTTCAAGCCAAAACCTAGTTTTCCGTGTTGTTCCAGTTGTAACGACCAACTTAGAATATAATTGTTGATCCAGAGTTTTAACAATTGTTAGTCCGTAGTAGCCGACTTTCTGTTTTAGATCTCGAGCTATGGAGCTGAGTTTGATTTCATAAGAAGGAGTTAATAATATATGTACGTGATTAGGCATAATCACCCAGGCAATCAGAAATAATCGGTGCTTGTTTCTAACATCACCTAGATTCTTTTCAAACAGATCGTAGATCGCACTATCAATAAACAGACTTAAGCGTTTGTGACAAGAAAAGGTAAATGAGTAGACAATACCAGGTGAGGCGGTTACATAAGGAAGTTTGTTCACGACACCGCCCTGTTGTGTGATCTTTGGGTTACCCCAGACATAAATGTCTGGGGCACGTCGGGAAACATACTGTTCTACCGATTCATGATTTTCATCTTTAGTTCAGCCCAGACATAAATGTCTGGGGCACGTCGGGAAACATACTGTTCTACCGATCCATGATTTTCATCTTTAGTTAAGCCCAGACATAAATGTCTGGGGCACGTTCTCACCCAATCTTATCTATACCATCCCCTGACTCTCGGCGAGAATACGATACTCTTCGCAAGATTTCAGCAACTCATCATGTCGGCCCTCGCCGACAATTCGCCCCTTCTCCAAAACGATAATCCGGCTAGAATCCTTCACCGCCCCGAGACGGTGAGTCACTGTGATTACAGTCCGTCCTTCGGTCAGACGCGCCAAGGCAGCTTGAATCGCCTGCTCGGATTCAACGTCGAGGGCAGAAGTGGCTTCATCTAGCAGCACGATCTCCGGATTCCGCAACAACGCTCGGGCGATGCTGATCCGTTGACGCTGCCCGCCGCTGAACAATGCACCAGTCTCACCGACAGTGGTGTTATACGATTCGGGTAACTCGTGAATGAACTCGTTGGCGTGTGCCGCCTGCGCCGCTGCCCGGATCTGGGCGTCGCTGACATCATCCAGACCGTAGGCGATGTTCTCGGCAATGCTGGTGTGAAAGAGGATAACGTCCTGGGTTACGATCCCGAACAGTTTGCGCAACTCGTTCGGATTGAACTCACGCAAGTCCGTTCCATCATAAATGATAGCGCCCTCGCTGGGATCGAAGAAACGCGGAAGTAGATTCAATAATGTCGATTTACCCGACCCGCTGCGTCCGACAATAGCGATCCGTTCGCCATGCTGAATGGTCAGGTTAATGTTCTCGAGGACATACGGCGTATCGTCCGAATACCTGAAAGATAGACCGTCCAACCTAATCTGATTCTTGAATGAACTCACCGGAATTGGTGTCGTCGGTTGGGGAAGGGTGGGGACGCTGTCCATCAGGCGAAACACGCGGTCCCCGGCAGCTTCCGCGACACGGATATTCGCGACCAGATTGCCCATCGAGAGCAATGGTGTCAGCAACGCGAACAGCAGCACCAGGAAGCGGATGAAATCCTCGCTGGCCATTGTCCCCCGCACCAGCACCAGCTCGCCACCCACATACAGCAAGGCGCTGATGATCAACACGCCGACGATCTCGTTCAGGGGAATCACCAAGCGCCGCAACTTCTCCTGACGCAAGGCGCTGGAGAAATGACGGCCGGTCAGTCGGTGGAAACGGTCCGCTTCGCGCGGCTCAGCGGTAAATGCCTTCACCACCCGGATTCCGGCGATCATCTCATGCAAACGTCCGGTCAGATCGGCAATACGTTCCTGAACCCGGACAGCGTGTTTCTTGATCTTGCGGCCGATTATCATCACCACCGACCCGACCGCCGGAACCACGATCAGCGCCGCCAGGGTCAGCTTCCAGGACACTGCCAGCAGCAATATCAGCACCAGAATCGCATTCACCGGGTCACGGATCAGCTTGGTGAAACTCTTATTCAGCGCTATGTTGAACTGTTCGACATCGTTCAGTACGCCGGAAATGAGGTCGCCGCGCCGTTCACGTTGGAAGAAAGCCAGATCTTGCCGCATGAGCTTGGAGAACAGTTCGTCGCGCAAGGATTTGATCACCCGTTGTTCGACGAAGCTGACATACCAGAGCTGCATGTAAGCGAACAGATTCTTGCCGAGGAAGGCGATCACGATGGCCAGCGCGGCACGGGTCAATGTTCCCTGTGGAGTGTCGGCAACCAGCAGTGCGGCGGTAGCGTTCTTAAGTAGGGCGTTGAGTGAGCCGCTGTCCGCAGCGGTCTCCAGCCCGCCCTGGAACAGGGCCGCAAGGAAACTTGCACTGAGCCAGTAGGCCGCGCCGTTGAAGGCAACGAACAATAGCGTCGCGAGTAGTGACATTGTCATATGCCACCAGTACGGACGGATATATGGCCAGAACCGACGGAGAACGTTCATGCAATGAAAGTCGTGCTGTCAGGGACCACGGTGCAACAGGAGAACGCAGTGGTTGCACGGGGAGGGGCAACCTGATTGTGTGTTAACGAGAATATCAACCACTCTTGCCCGTGTTGGCTCTGCCAACGCGGGTTAACTCATGATGCCCCAGACATTTATGTCTGGGATTGGCGAGGGAATAATCCTTGGATGACCCCAGACATGAATGTCTGGGGCACATTCAGGCTACTTCAAATAGACCACTTTTCTCATCTCCTGCCATGATGCTGTCGATACCCGCACGAAATACATCCCGGTTGCGACATTCGGTCGCCAGACGAATCGATGATGACCAGCTGTGAGTGAACCGTGATACAGTGTATCAACCAGTCGCCCTTGTAGATCAAACACCGCAATCCGGACAGGTTCAGCATTTGGAACAGCTATGATGATATGCATCGATCTGTTAAACGGGTTGGGATAAGCTCGTTCGATGCTCCATTAGGTTGGTATGGCAGTGAATTCACTCTCGTCGACGCTAACGACCATAAATGACCGTGTCTCTTCCGAATACGTGCTCAGATCATAGATGTCAGTCGCTCTGACCCGCCAATAATAGTCCGATTCATAATCCAGACCCGTCACGGTCACAGTTGTATCCTCATCAGTATAATAAAGCTGCAAATTGATGAAAGAAGGGCTGTCAGATAACTCCAACGTATATCTGATAGTGTCACGTGGTGTGGAGTCTGGGGCAGCATGCCAGAGGAACAGCGCGCTATCATCGTTCAGGAACTCGTCAGCTTCGGGTAAAATTAATTCGAGTGGTTCAGGTGCGTGCAGCCAGCGGGTGGTGAATGGTTCCGTCGCAAATGGCAATATATCCACAGCTTCCATGACCGCATCTCCCAAACCTCCAGGATTCTGGGTGGGGTGATACGGTCCGGACTCATGCCCCCAGTAGTTGTTCTCGACATTCAAAATGCTCCTCAACAAGTACGTGTATGCCATGATTATTATTAGAAGGAGTAGTGTTTAACATATAATGAGTGCTGCCTTGATTACGAAACAGCAGGTTATCGTGAAATAGTGCATCTGATGCAAATGTGATCGCACCACCATTTCTTAACGATGTATTATAGTAGAATTCATTATCGTATATCTCCACGTCAATAGTAAATTATGAAATTGGATTGAGGAGGGAGAGGTCTACAGAATCCTAGCCCTATACCTCACCCCCCTGTTTTACATGCATGTGATTTAGAAGTTCCTGATGATCTCGTCGGTCACTTCGAGGCTGGTCGCGCTGCCACCCATATCATATGTACGAACCTTGGCATCAGCGATGGTCTTGGCAATGCCACCCTCGAGCTTGTCGGCCAAATCGGTTTCACCCAACCAGTCGAGCATCATCTTGGTGGTCAGCAACATCGCCATCGGGTTTACCTTGTACATGCCAGCATACTTCGGTGCGGAACCGTGAGTGGGCTCGAAGACGGCGTAATCATCGCCGATGTTGCCGGACGCTGCGAAGCCCAAACCACCGACCAACTGCGCTGCGAGGTCGGAGATGATGTCACCGAACATGTTCTCCGCCACCATCACCCCGTAATCCATCGGGTTTTTCAGCAGCCACATGCACTGCGCGTCAATGTTGGTTTCCCACAGCTCAATGCCCGGATAATCCTTCTTCACCTCACGCGCGGTACGGATCATCAAACCGCCGGTCTCACGCAGCACGTTCGGCTTGTCAACAACTGTAACTGACTTATATCCGAACTTCTTCGCATAATCAAATGCACGGGTCACGATGTTCTTGCAGCCCTCGCGGGTCATGACACGACAGCTCATCGCGACATCATTCGGATCATGATCCATGAAACGTTTGGCCTTCGGCTGATACTTCTCCATCTCCACCCAAAGAGACTTCGGAACGGGATGGAATTCGATGCCGACATAAAGACCTTCGGTGTTCTCACGGAAGATGATCAGGTCGATATCTTCTTTGTAATTCAACGGATTGTTCTTGTACGCCTTGCAGGGACGGGTGTTGGTGTGCAGGTTCAAGGTCTGGCGCAAACGTACAATCGGGCTGGTGTAAACGAGTCCCTTGCCCTTCAACGCTTCATCAAGCTCTTCGGCGGCTTCGTCGCGTGGCTTGGAAGTAATCGCACCGAACAACGCGCAATCGGTTTGCGGGAGCATGTCGAGAGTGCGCTGCGGTAATCCATCGCCCTCATGCTTCCAGTATTCCCAGCCGATGTCGCCGTGGATGTACTCGGCATCAAACTCGAGCGCGTCCAGAACCTTGCGTGCGCATTCCATCACGTCGTTTCCAACACCGTCACCCGGCAACCAGGCGATCTTGTACTTGGCCATCTCCTGAAACCTCCCTTTATGAACTGGCATTTTGTCAATAATCGCTGAACCTGCATCTCGCGGAAAACAATACGCCACCTCGGAACACTGTTTCCGGGATGACGCTCAGGATGTATGTATTGAAGGTAGGAAAATCGTCTGCAATTTAGTAGATCCGCCCCTGAGAGACCGTCGGATGCTGAATCAGGCATTGGTCAACGGGAATCCAAATATCGGCGAGCCCGTTTGCTACTGCCAGAACGGAAAGAGATGACCAGAGTGCTGAGTGCGGCTGTGTGCAATAGCCAGGAAATAACGAGTTGGTTCTGCGAACAGGAAATGCCGTCATAATCAAACGTCAGCATCGCCGGACACATGTAACCAGCGCCTGCAACCAGCAGCAAACTCATTATCAGGAGTACGTTTCCAGCAGATACGACTCTGCCCTTGGCTATGGAAAAAGCTAACCGTCCAACGCTGGTAATTCCAATCCCAACCAGCAATGCCCACCAGAGGAAGTATATCCGCGCCACTCACGCCTCGAACTTGCGGGTGATCTGCTGATTCAGGACGTTCCTACAGTCTAGCCAGACCCCTTCGCGCCGGCGAGCCCGCCTCCCCCCCTTTCTCCCATAATTTCCACTGAGGTCTCCCACCCGTCCTCCTC
>CAJVXH010000096.1 GCA_913009835.1 uncultured bacterium | reverse complement strand
AAGCGTTGAACAGCCGAACACCGGCCCAGGTCCACGACTTGAAAACGACACAAAAAGCAGCATGAAACGGGCGGGATTCATCACTTAAAATCTCAACTCATCTGTCCAACTGATGGGGTCCACCTCTCTCCTTGATCATCAATCTAAGCCCAAAACCACAATTAACTAAACCACACACCGTGTATGAAATGCCCCTCCCCTAGTTTTCGACACTCGGATAACGAAACTCGTCGGGGTACCCATTCACACTACCTTCCAGCTTGCATACCGATTGCGTTCTCTCATCGAAGCGCCTCTCTTTGCATCCGCATTTGCGTTGGTGGTCTGAATTGCGTACACTTAGTTAGTGAGCATTAACTAACCAAGCCGCGGCTGAGATGGAAACAACATAGAAAGAACTTGAAAAGTGGAAGAGTTCACCGAAAGACAGCAGCAGATCATTCGTGAGTCGATTGAGTTGATCGCCGAAAAGGGAATCCAGGGATTGACGATGAAGAATCTCTCCGGGGCGATCGGAATCTCTGAACCGGCGATCTACAGGCATTTCAAGAACAAGAACGAGATCATTCTCGGCGTTCTTTCGGTGCTGAAGGATGCGTCCACTAAGGGCCTCGGGCAGATGAGTACAGCGTTGGACGCATTCAGCAGCGTGAAGATCTTTTTCGCAGAACTAACCGACCGTTTCGTTGAAATGCCGTCCCTGACCGCGGTAATCTTCTCCGTGGAGATGTTCAACAATGAGGGTCTGCTCAGTGCGGTCATGGAGAGGATGGAAGAAAACCAGAAGATGCTCATAAGTGTCCTGATGGCGGGTCAGCGTGATGGAAGTATCCGGAACGATATCAGCGTCCGGCAACTCGCGATCCTGATGACGGGGAGTTTCCGTCTTCTCGTCACCCGTTGGCGGATCATGAATTACAAATTCGACCTCAAGGATGAGGTCAACCAGTTGCTTGCAACGCTTCAACTGGTCACGAAGTCATAGTTTTTTTGCGAACACAAGTTAGCGAACATTAACTACACATGGTTAGATGATGAAAAACCTACTTGAATTCCCCCTGAAACGACCTTGGATCGTGATGGCCATCGTGATGGTGATAACGGTCTTCTTTTTCATGCAGATGAAGGACGGTTCACGCATGGAGACCGACCTTGATGAATACATGCCACACAACCATCCGGCGTTTGTGTACAGCGATCTGGCCGAGGAGTGGTTTGACATCAAGGACGGGATCATCATCGCGATTGAAAACCCCGATGGCATCTACAATCCGGCGACACTGACCAAGATCAAGCAGATCACGAAAGATCTACAAAAGCTGGATGAGATTGAGAAGAGCGACGTCACCTCCCTGTACACCGCGGACAACATTCTCGGCACTGAGGAGGGCATGGATGTCAAACCCTTCTACAAGAGAGTTCCCGAGTCGGCGGAAGGCATGGACGAGTTGCGAGAAAATGTCCGTACCAACGACATGGTGTTCGGGCGTCTCGTTTCCGAAGATGAAACCGTTACTGTTGTCATCGCCCGCATTGGTGACGATGTCTTTTCGCAGGAGTTTTACGAACAGATTCTCGAGTTGGCGAACTCGTACGAGGGGCCGGAGAACATCTACGTGGCCGGTCGGCCGATTGTCGAAGGTACGATGGCTCAGCTCGGCCCCGCCGACATGAAGAAGATGGTGCCGATCGTAATCGCCGTCATTCTGCTGGTCCTGCTGATCCTGTTGCGCAGTTTCCGGAACACCTTACTAACGATGGTGGTAGTCTTCTTCAGCACAATCTGGGCGTTCGGGTTGATGGCGCTGACGGGCATTCCCATCTATTCTGTTTCGACGATGATCCCGGTTATGCTGATTTCCATCGGCGTTGCTGATGGGATACACGTCTTCAGCCACCTCAGCTTTCACATCTCGGAAAACCCGACCGCGAGCAAGCTGGATGTGGTCCGCGAAGTGTTGCGTGAGATGTGGCTGCCTGTCGTCATGACTTCGGTTACGACCGCAGCGGGCTTCATTTCGTTGCTGACATCGCAAGTTTACCCGATTAAATATTTCGGGCTGTTCACAGCTTTCGGCGTCCTCTCGGCAATGACCCTGTCGCTGTTCCTGATTCCGGCGGGCCTGATGATCCTCGGACTGCCGAAAGTTCGTCAGGCGAAACCTGGAAGCGACAATCAGGCGGGTAAGATCGCGACGTGGAGCACCGCAACACTGCTGCGTGGCAAGTTTCTGGTGCTCGCCATGACGGTCGCGATCATCGCCATCTCGGTCTACGGAACGTCCAAGGTCTGGATCAATTCCAGCTTCCTCGACAAGTTCGAGAAAGACAGCGACATCGTGCTGACGGATCAGTTCATCAACGATCATTTCGGCGGTACTTCCACTCTGAACCTGATTCTCGAATCGGAACAGGCCGGAGCGTTCAAGTCGCCGGAAATTATGGAGCTGGTGAGCGAACTCCAGGCTGATGTGGAATCTATCGAGATAGTCGGAAGCAGCTTCGGCCTTGTGGATTATCTGAAACGTATGAACAAGGTGATGCACGCCGACGCCGAGGAGTTCAACACCATCCCGGAATCGTCTGACCTGATCGCCCAGTACATGTTGCTCTACGAGATGTCCGGCGATCCGGAAAACCTGTGGCAGGTAACCGACTTCGAAGCTCGAAAGCTGAACGTAACTTTCCAGATTAAGAGCGACAATTCCAAGGCAACAAACGAGGTGATCGCAGGAGTCGAGAGTTTCCGTGATCAATTCGAGGAACATGGAATCCAGATGAATTACGCTGGATCAGGCTACACAGCTTTGGTCTTCACCGACCTGATCCTTGAGGGGCAGATAACCAGTCTGCTGCTCTCGCTGGTTATTGTCATCCTGCTGCTGAGTCTGATGTTCAAGAACTTCAAGGCTGGGTTGATCGGCGCTGTTCCGATCACGATCACCGCGATAATCAGCTTCGGAGTCATGGGATTGTCGGGCATACCGCTGAGCTCCACCACGGCGCTGCTTTCGAGCATCTCCATCGGTATCGGAATCGATTACGCGGTCCATTTCCTCGATCGTTACCGGATCAACTTACGGGCCAACGGTGACACCCGGCTGTCACTTGTTCAGACGATGGGACACAGCGGGCGGGCGATCACATTTAACGCCATTGTCGTAATTGCCGGGTTCCTTGTCTTGCTCTTCTCAGTGTTCCCACCGAATCGCGAGTTGGGTGGGTTCGTCTCGATGAACATGTTCACCAGTTTCGCCGGAACTTTGACCATCATGGCGTTGATCGTCAACAAGACGAAGCTGTTTTCCAAAGACACGAAATAACAGTAACAGCAGAAGATACAAAGGAGACTAGAGATGAAACGGATCGTGATGGCAGTGATGTTGATTGCCCTGTTTTCCGGGCAACTGATGGCTACCGACATCACCGGTTTGCAGGTGATTCAAAACGTGGACAACCGTCCCACCGGCGACGACATGCAGGGTGACCTGAAGATGACGCTCGTCAATTCCCGTGGCGAGACTCGGGTTCGCGATATCAAGCAATTCACCAGGGACTTCGGTGACGTTGAGAAGAAGATCATGTTCTTCATGTCGCCGGCGGATGTGCGCAACACGTCATTCATGAGCTGGAGCTACGACGACGAGAGCAAGAGCGACGATCAGTGGATCTACCTGCCTGCGTTGAAACGGGTCAAGCGCATATCCAGCGACAGCAACAGTGACTATTTCATGGGTTCGGACTTCACCTACGATGATCTCGGTGACCGTCACCCATCTGAGGACCGCCACGAGATCCTCCGCACGGAAGAGGTGGACGGTCGAACTGTCTACGTGGTCGAGAGTGTGCCGAAAGATGAGGACTACATGTACTCGCGCACTGTCACTTGGGTTTTCGCTGATACTTGGGTCGGATACAAGAAGGAATACTACGACGAAGACGACGACCTGCTGAAGATACTCACCGTGGAAGAGCAGGAAGATCATGACGGGATCATTGTCCTGACACGGACGAAGATGACGCACGTCCAGAAGAACCAGCACACCGTCATGTCCTTCTCAAACGTCACCCTCAACCAGGGGATTGACGAAGGCAAGTTCACTGAACGCATCATGCGCAGGGGTCTGTGATGATGAACAGAACGACATTACTCGCACTCGGGGCAGCGTTGATTCTGCTGTCCTCGGTGTCGGTTTCGCACGCCCAGAGCATTGACCTGAACGGGTACGTTCGTTCATACACCGGCGTGTTGACCAATGAGCAAAACGATTACTCGATCATCCAGAACACTCTTGATCTGCGGATGAGTCGCAGCTCCGGGAAAATCGCGCTGCTGGCCAACCCATACATCTATCAATACCCCAATCGGGATCTGGATATCGGGCTTCGTGAAGCCTACATGGACATTTACTTCGCGAACATGGATCTGCGGATCGGTAAGCAGCAGATCATCTGGGGGAAAGCTGACGGCGTGTTCATCACCGACATCATCTCCCCCAAAGACCTGAGTGAGTTTCTGCTCCGCGATTTCGAGGAGATACGGGTCGGAGTGACCGCGCTGAAGGCGGACTACTACCTGGCGGACAACACTCTGGAATTCGTTTGGATTCCGACTTTTACTCCGACGTTGATGCCGGACAATACATCCATCTGGTCACGCGTTCCGGAATTCTCCCTGCCGGTGGTATATGACTATTCGCTATCAGAGATCCCCGGCAGGCTGGAGAACAGCGAAGTGTTCCTGAAATTCTCCGGCATGTCATCGCTGCTGGACTACGAGCTGATGGCCGGGTCGATGTGGGATGACGATCCGACGATACACGTTGACCCGATCATGGAAGTCGGAAATCCGCAGCCGGTCGGTCTGACCCTCACACCGCAGCACCATCGACTCTCGCTTGTCGGCGGGAGTTTCAGCACCGAGCTGGCAGGTGCCGTGGTCCGTGGTGAAGCGGCCTATTACATGGGTAAACAATTCGGGGCTAACAATGTCAGGGGGCTGCCCACCGATGTGCTGGAAAAAGATTACCTGCACTATCTCGTCGGAACGGACTTCTCGGTCGGTAGCACCAATTTCAGCGCCCAATTCATCCAGATGCTCGTTCTGGACTACGAGGAATCGATCTTGCAAGACGAGCAAGACAACATGATTACCTTTCTCGCCTACCAGACATTTTTACAGGAGACGTTGATGGCCAACCTGTTCGCCTATGTGGGATTGAACAACAAGGACGCGCTGATTCGTCCGACCGTGACCTACGACTTCGCCGACGGTTTCGAGGTGCTCGCCGGAGCGAATGTATTTATCGCTGGTGATGATGAGGTGGAGAGCGGATATTTTGGTTACTATGATGACAACGACATGGTCTATCTGAAAGTGAAATACAGTTTCTAATTACCGGGATGTCAGGAGCTGACCGGCTTGATCGATATGAACAGATTTCCCAATTGGTGTATCTCCACTGGCCCCTCTATTATGAAGAAGATCTGTCAGACGACGTTCTCTCGAACCGACCCCTTGAGAGAAATCGACATCCACTAATATGCGTAACTTTGAAACTTCAAACAGCTTAGGGGATTATTACGTTCAAGCATACCCTCAGTTCCAGGAACATTCCAACGGTTTTGTGCAATTCAGATATGGACAGGAGTATTGGATCAATATGAATCTGATCTCCGCTTCAGGCAATCAATCTTTCTACGCATCGCATTACTAGAGTTCATCTCAAGACGTTTCGCATAAGGATATGGATACATGCCATATACACTCATACGGTATGGGAAGTGGTCACGCAATAATGGTGGAAGTTAGGTAGTAGAGATGAAATCAGTCATGTGCATCCGATTGCTTATCGCTGAACGGGCTAAAAGGGGACGACACACAATCGTCCCCTTGTTTGTTTAACGTTTCCCACCAAACCAGTCGCACAAAACTTTCGTTCCTTCCAAGGCAGTTCCAATAGCAGTACCAATCTGTCCCCAGGGGATTTTTGCCAAGAACATCAGTTATCCTCCTCTTTCAAACGGTCACCCGGATCATCAAAATCTTGATCCGAAATAACACCGAAGGTCTGACGACACTCATCGCGAAGTGACATTGCGACATCCAGCTCTTCCTGCGAAACCACACGTTCAACGCTGCAATTGACTTCAGCCCATCTATAGCTGTTACGTTGGATGTCATCCAAACTGAATCGTGTGATGACTGCTATTGCTGGTGCTTTCGAACGCGCAAGACGCTGGACATGATTCCGCCAGTGTTTGATGCTGGTCGGTGACAGGTTGAAAACGACGAGCAGTGGCTTGCTGTTCAGGAACGTCAGAACAAATAAACGCACTTTGTCTTTCGCTTGGGCTGCGTGTATTTCGCTTCCCACACCTGAAGTCACCTTCCCGTCTATGGCACTGTATCGGGGGATCTGTTCGCCTTCCACCCACAACGCGCTGACAGTCTGACTGTAGACCACGATTCCGGTGAATACGTTGTTCGGAACGTCCACCTGGTCATCGTTCTCAGGATCGTAGCTTTCCCCGGAATCAATGAACATCCTATGGCGACCGCTGGGTGAATGGTCGATGCGGATCCGAACGAGCGATGGCGGGATATTTTCCACCATTGTTGCGACTTCCGTGTCAATGTCGATGTTGTCGAGTTGATGGATTTCATCCAGAACAATAATGCCCGATTCATTAGAACCGGGCTTGCGAGCTACAGCACTGCCGTTGTTAGTAGCTTTCGTCATGCAGCCTCCTCCATGGGAAGATTGAGTGTTTCAATGGATTTGATCTGATGCGCCGACAAACCATCAATCCGGCTATCGCCAATACAAATCGCCGAATAAGCGCATGCAGGACAGTTGATAGTACCCGGATTGCGAGGAAACACGCCACGGTTGATGTTGCTTGCAATCGCACCGACATCCCTTTTCAGCACTTTCAATTGATCACGAGTACGCGAAGTGAACTTGCGAGGATCGCCACGTTCATCGCCAGCTTGGAATCCCTTTCCGTTTCGCTTGTACGGGATGTGATCACGAAGATGGTAGTACACGATCCGCAGCTTATCCGGTGGAATTTCCAGCATCTTCATCGTGCCATCTGGCAGTTTGAAAACTCCTTTCCAACAAGCCAGGCTATACAAGCCAAACTGGTAATCCACGTCCAAGAACGTCTGGTTTGGTGGGAATTTGCTGGATTTGAAATCCAACAGTGTGAACTCACCATTGTCGTTCTGGCGTATCTGGTCAACCGTCCCACTGAAAACGTTCCGTCCGACTTTCAACATGAATTTCGATTCTGACAATATCACGTTAGCATCACGGTTGTAGTCCTTCCCCCGGTAGTTTTCCAGCATTTCGACCACTTCATCTACCAGTTTATCAATCGTTGGTTCACGATCTTCTTTCCAGTAGATCGGGACATCCGATTCATCGCTGTGATGCTCTTCGTCATCCATCAATTCCCGATATCGTTCGGCAATGTCCAGCGACCAGTTCACGGTATGGAATTCTTCGATCAAACGATGTAGCACAGTGCCGTGAACGGCTGCCAGGGAACGGAAAGTAGATGGGATCTTGTCGATGTAGCGATACTTGAAGCTGGTTGGACACCAAAGGTAGGATTTAATGATGGACTGTCGTAGAACGTCGATAGATCATCACCTCCTTTCGATCAGTTTGGCAACAGGAAATACTGTGAGACACGCCGGTTCAGAGTTTCTGCGCTGAAGCGCTTCTGGTCGGTAAGAATCGATGTTGCATCGTTGTAAACACCCCATCTTGTATCATCTTCAATCGCATTAAAGACCTTAGCCTGCGTCGTGATGGGAAGGTTGGTTTCGGCGAAGAAACGTTGGATGTCAGCACGCTTCATCCGTTTGTGTGTCAATTCAGTCAGCATGGGAAGTACCATGTGCAGACGATCCCCAACACGTGTCAATTGCCTTGCAGCGACTCGCATTTCACGGTCGAAGTTCTGACTTCCCCAATGCTTGAATCGGAAGCCGCCCAGCATGAACGACAACATCATGCCGTTGGAACACACAAGCCTGATCGCATTGAATTCCAGCCCGAAGGTAGTTGAGCCGTCATAGCCGTTCACTGCGTCGAGTGTCACAGCAACGACATCACCAACTTTTACTTCGCCAGTAGTCTGGGAAAGCAGGTACCGTTGCCGGAACTTCTTCCCGTTGAACAGCGTTTGGTGGTTTTCAACAGGCATCCCAGTGCTGTTCAAAAGATCTTCCGCCACCTGCACAACCTCGCTGTTTTTCACGAGCTTGTATTCGGGGGATACGATCCCGACTTCAGTTGCTTCGCCCTGGGGATCCAGTATCACGGCTTGACGACTGCTGGCTTTCCCGTTGACCGTTTGCAGCGGTTGCAATTCCACCGGCACATATGGGGATGGCGGTGGTTTTGATTTGATCATACATCCTCCTGATGTTTGTTTTTCGTTCACCTTCTTATGCCAGGAAATCACGCGATGATTCACTACCACTACATTGATTCACCAGATTCACCCCACCGCCTGGTTATCGAGATGGATCCTGCAAAGGCACCGGGCATGCCATATGGCGCCATCGAATGGGTGTACGACCAAAAGTCCACTGATGAAGATTTTGTGTCTAACCGACTTGAAGAAATCCAGCCGTTGGTACGGAACGATCTGTTGATTCTTCAGGATGTATTTGAATCAGAGAGCATTATCACGATTCAACTTCGCGCTGGACATGTTCTAGAAGACATCGTTCTGGATGAAGTGCACACCTTGGTCGAGCTGGTCAACGAATCAGGGATGTTGTATTGGATTATGATTGGGCGATCAGGGGCATTCAGCTTGAAAGCGAAGGTGGTTAAGGATGCCGATGATCGGGACAGCAAGATCGCTAAGCTACGCACAAACCTGAAAGACATCCCGTTACGTGAATACTTGGGTAGAAAGGCGCGAGCAAGAATCGGCGAATATGAGGTAGACAATCACAAGGAATATCCGCCGGTTATGGATACGGAGACAGCAGCTCGCTATCTTGGGCGATCACGCTCCTGGCTATACGGTAAAGCTCGCGATGGTGTGATTCCAAGAACTCCGGACAAGCGTTTCCGACGGGAAGATTTGGACGAATACCAGCGAAGGGAGATCGAAGCCAAGAAGAAGAACAAGAAAAAGAAGAGGAAGCGCTGACGTTAATATGTGCCAGATATGTGCCAAACACCCTGTCACATTCTGGTATTTGCTGGTAAAATCTGGAATATACACTGAAGACGAACGATTACTAACCGTGGATATAGAAGCTATATACGCCTATCTAAAACAAAATGCTGATTTCCAGAATTGGAATCCCGGCGTCTCCACCAGCCTTCGCTTCATGTTAGTGTATGAAGCGAAGGCTGTCTCGCTGAAGCTCGTTAGAGCGTAAGCGGAACTCACACTTGCCTGGATGAAGCTTCGGCTTGGCAGGCCATTTCCCAGCCATGTTACAATATCAGCTATTTCCAGCAACGTTTCGATAATATCGGTAAGAAAGATCTCAAGATGAGGCTGACCAAGGGGGCAACGATTTATGAATTGCTTCTTCGTCTACATTCTTAACTCGATTCAATACCCCGACAGACACTATACTGGAATCACTCGTGATGTGGAAAAACGATTGGCAGCTCACAATGCAGGACAGTCACTACATACCTCGAAGTTCAAGCCTTGGCGTCTGGAAACTTATGTTGCCTTCTCAGATGAAATAAAAGCCAGAGCGTTTAAAAAGTATTTGAAGTCAGGTTCTGGATGTGCATTCGCAAAGAAACGGCTTTGAAGAACTCAACTTTTGTCTTGTGCTCGAGTAAATCCCGCCAAAGTGTTCACGTTGTTAGTCTCACCCACTATAGTGGTTCTCATAAATAGGTGGTGATGGCGCAAGCGGATCGGACTAGGCTGGGCTGCTGTTCGTAGTAGCCGATGGCGTTGGTAA
Source organism: uncultured bacterium (assembly GCA_913009835.1). GTDB lineage: Bacteria > Electryoneota > Electryoneia > Electryoneales > Electryoneaceae > BMS3BBIN04. Next base: position 4,142 of record CAJVXH010000096.1, on the reverse strand, counting down.
CCCGGTGGTCGAGTGGCTCTTTGTCAGATGGTATCCACCCGTTAAAGAATCGTTTCTTCAGGACCAGCCAAAGTGTCTCGATCGGGTTCAGGTCGGGGCTATAGGTCGGCAGGTACAACGGCTTATTATCGCCCCAGTCCAAATCGCGCCCGTGGTGAAAACGGACGTTGTCCAGCACCATGATCGTGCGACGGTTCGGATCGATCCGTTCCTGCATCTGGTCGAGGAAATGCTGGAACAATTTGCCGTTGCCGTGGCTGGCGATGAAGGCGTAGAAACGTCCATCCATCGGTCGTACGGCACCGAAGACATTGACACGTTCATGGGTGACCAACCGCGGCACGACTGGTTTGCTACCTTTTGGTGCCCAGACCAGGTATGGCGCGGGATCTGCCCAGAAGGCGACCTCGTCCTGAAACCACAGGTCCGGTTCCTTCGGCAGCAGCAGGCGGACGGTCTTGACAAACTCGGAACGCTTGACCGGATCGGCCTTGACCGCTTCTGGACGTGGACGAATCCGGCTGAAGCCCCATTCGCCCAAGTTGCGACAGACGGTGGAGTAGCCAACATTCACGGAGTTTTTTTTAGGTAGCCGTGAATCGCGATGGCGCTCCAAGGCTTGCCGTCATCGTCGATGCCCCCGATGCGTTCAACGACCAGATCCTTGAAATCCGGATCGATCTTACGTGGCCGTCCGGATCGCGGGCGGGTACGAAGGGCACCAATACCGCCTTCATTCCAGCGATGGACCCAGTTGCGCAGGGTCGAAGACTGGATCGAAAGCAGGTCGCAGACGTCACGGACACTTTTCCCGAGCAGGCGGTGACGAATCGCCTGTAGACGCACCAGATGGTCGGCCTCACGCGTCTTCCGGATCGCTGCTTGAACATCATCAGCATCCCCAAAACGCGGATCGGGCTGAATGGCAAGAGGCATGGCCTGAAGATACTGTCAAAAAGCTCTCCGTGCTAATGCATCGCCACGGACTTTCAAGAACCACTATAGTATGCTGTATCTGGGTGGCGAACTGGTCATCGACAACGATGGGCTGCATGGCGCGGTCGCCATCGAAGGTCGTCGCATGCTCGAAGCTGGTTATCATCCGATCCGGATTGAGATGTTCCAGAATAAGGGCGGGCTGGCGTTATCGGCGACAATTAAGAATCCGGACGGCGAAGTGTCACCGCTAGACGGTAGCTGGCTGTTCATGCGCAAGTGACCTGTTCACGCTGAATATGATCTGTTCAGCTAGAAACTCATTGTAGCCCTCAGGCCATGTAAACACCGGCTTGGGGGCTTTTTGTGCTCTTGTACTGGTGATAATTACGTGCTAAGGAGGCAGTTCACAAAAGGGCTAGTGAACGTGCCTCAGACATTTATGTCTGGGGTTATACCACAGTTAAATCTTTAGGCTCAACAAGTTCATAACCATAGTTCATCCCAGACATAAATGTCTGGGGCAAATTATGATGCAAAGAGGGAATACGCCCGCTTGAGGGATTCAATCAGCGAATCAATGTCTTTCTTCGTGTTATACAGATAGCCACTGGCGCGGACAGTAGAAGAACATCCGAACGCTTCTACCAACGGTTGCGCACAGTGATGACCGGTACGAACCGCCACTCCATCTGCATCAAGTAGTTGGGCTATGTCGTCGGGTAAAACACCCTGAACGTTGAAGGAGAAAACGGCGGTCCGGTCCTCAGCAGTTGAGGGGCCGTACAGCGTGATGAAGGGTAGTTCAGTGAGTTTTCGCAGGGCGTAGGCGGACAGCTCGACCTCATGATCGGCGATATTGGCCATGCCCAACTTGTCCAGGTATTCAATCGCTTCGTGAAATGCAATGACACCGGTAATATGCGGTGTCCCCGCTTCAAATTTGTGTGGCAGGCCAGCGTATGAAACGTCGAAGTAGCTGACACGGTTGATCATCTCCCCACCTGTCATCCACGGGTCCATGTCATTCAACAGATCGTACTTGCCGTAAAGTACACCAACACCAGTCGGTCCGAGCATTTTGTGGGCGCTGAAGGCGTAGAAATCAGCGTCCAGATTCTGCATGTCAATGGGGAGGTGGGGTGCCGCCTGGGCACCATCGACGACGACATAAGCGCCGATCTCATGCGCAGCCTTAGTGATCTCGCGGATCGGATTTACGGTGCCAAGCACATTGGATGCATGAGCGACCGCGACCAGACGAGTGTTTGGCGTCAGCGACTTCTCAAATGACTCCATGTCAAGTCGGTAGTCCGAATCATAATCGATGTATGAGAGTTCGAAACCGTGAGACTTCGCCAGACGAATCCAGGGGACGAGGTTGGCGTGATGCTCCATGCGAGTGAGCACAATACGTTCGCCCCGCTGCATGAATTTCTCAGCCCAGCATCGTGCGACTATGTTCAACGACTCGGTCGTGCCACGGGTGAAGACGATCTCTTCACGGCGGTTAGCGTTGATGAACGATGCAACCCGGTCACGCGTTCGTTCAAAAGCTGCGGTAGTCTCATTGGCCAGGGTGTGCACGGACCGGTGAACATTGGCATGCAACGTTCGCCCGATTTCGCGTTCCCTGTCGATCACTTGACGTGGGCGCTGGGCAGATGCGGCGCTATCCAGATAGACCAAAGGGTGACCGTGGATCTCACGCTGCAGGATTGGAAAATCCTTGCGGATCAGGTGTGCGTCTAGCGGCGGGGCCATTGTCTGCATCAAACACCTCAAAACAAAAATAGTCCACGAAACTCACGAAAAAATGCGAAAAAAGATTTTGAGAACTGAAAAACGAACGACTTCCTTTCACAGACTGCTGACAAAGTCAACGAATGCTTTCCCAGCGTTGGAATACGAGGCGTGTCATTCTGAATTTCGCATTTATGCAAATGAAGAAGATCGTGCTTTTCCAACGGTTTATAAGTTCGATCTTTTTCAGTCGTCATAAAGACGACGACTTCAAAATGACACCCAGTGACCAATGCAGGGGTTTGTCAACACACTGTTCCTTTTAGATCTTATGAAGCTTGATTTGTCTTGTTAAAAAAGAAGGATTTTATATTTTTCTTTCGACCATTTCGCGTCTTTCGCGGACTCATGTAGTTACACAGCAACGAAAATTCGTCCATCTTCGACTTTGGTCTCAAACGTCACCAATCCAAACACCGCCGGCATACGCGTTGCTTCCCCACTGCGCAGGTCGAAGCGTGCGCCATGACGATGACAACAGACCTCGTGATCGTCCAATTCTTCCCCGTCAAGGTCGCCACCATCATGCGTGCAGTAGGCGCTGACGGCACGGATATCACCTTCGTCATTAGCCAGCAGGATACGTTTTCCACCAGCATCTACAATCTTAACCGCGTTGACGTTTAGCTCGTCAACGGGCAGAACATCAATGAACTCCGTTGCCATTCTGGTGTTCCCCCATCAGTTTGTTGAGCAGCTCGTTTCGTGCGGTTTCCTGATACGCCTCAGGCACACGCTCCAGTACAGCTTCGTAGTATCCGGCGAGGATGATACGCATTGCCTCATCACGCTCAATACCTCGGCTTTCCAGATAAAACAATTGCTCTTCCTCAAGTGGACCGACAGTTACTCCATGCGAACACTTAACATCATCGTTGATAATTTCCAACTCTGGGATGGATTCAACGTGTGCATCAGCACTGAGCAAGAGATTGCGATTTTCCTGGTATGCTTCACAGTTCCTTGCGTGTTCGTCAACGGCGATCAAACCGGTATATGCAGCCATCGACTTGTCACGTAGCGCGACCTTGTAGAGCAAATCAGAGAAAGATTCACCTGAGGTGTGCTGGTGACGGGTGTGCGTATCAAAGTGTTGCTCGGTGTCGCCGAGCAGCAGACCAGACCAGCGGCTGTTCGCTCCCCGCCCGGCGAGGTTCGTCGCCCAGTTGATTTTGGCGAGTCCGGCGTTGAACGACAACCCGACGCTTTGAAGATCAGCATCACGACCGATTTGGTTGCGTTGGGTCAGGAATAAACTCTGGCGAGATCGGAAGAGCACACGTCTGAACTCCAGTCACACTGATATATCTCGTATGCCGTCTTCTGCTTGAAAAAAAAAACAAAATAAATGATATCAATAAAAAGGTTGCTGAAGCACCTTCAACAACACCACATCACATTTT